>JAFVQX010000128.1 GCA_017504585.1 Lentisphaeria bacterium | reverse complement strand
GATCGCCGTGGGCGAAGCCAGCATGATAGCTCCGGGACAGGCGATCACCAGCAGAGTGATGACTTTGGATATATCGCCGGTGAACCACCAGGTGATCCCCGCCAGCATCAAAATCGTGGGCGTGTAATAACCGGCGTAACGGTCGATGATACGCACAATGGGGGTACGGGAGTTTTCCGCCTGCATGATCATGCTTTTTACTTTACCCAGCGTGGTATCTTCGCCCAAACGGGTCACTTTAAGCTCTACCAGACCGGTCAGGTTCTGGGTACCGGCATAAACATCATCGCCGGCAACTTTGTCTACGGGCATGGATTCACCGGTAATTGATGCCTGATTGACGATGGTTTCGCCGGAAAGCACCACCGCGTCCACCGGAAAGTTTTCCCCCGGACGCACCCGGATGATGTCCCCCAGCGACAAACTCATCACATCGGCCTCCACTTCCTTGCCGTCTTTAAGCAAGTGTACCTGCGTGGGGGTAAGTTTGACCAGTTCTTCGATGGAGCGCTGGGCGCCGGAAGCGGTGCGGCTTTCAATAATAATGGTTATCAGCAGGAAAAACGCAATGACCCCGGCATTCTGAAAGTGTCCGCCGGCAGTCTGGTAATTGCCCCCTGCCAGCGCAGCGAGGATCGCCAGCGCCACCAGTTCATTCATGTAAACTTTACCGGAAAAGAGGTCTTTTACGGCGGTGTAAATTATGGGCATTGCCAAAACAAACGCCCCGAACAATGCGCTGAACGTTGCCGCAAAGGTCTGCCCCGGCAGAAAATAACTCAAGATAAAAGAGTTAGCCGTCAGCATACCGCCCAACACGGCAAAACCCACCAGCACCAGACTGCGTTTGCGGCTGTCTTCGCTGCTTACAGCAGTATTTACTGCAGCACTTATATTTTCACTCATCTTATTTGCCTCCTGCCGGGGTGGTCTGCGCCGGAGCATCTGCTTTTTTGGCAGATTCTTCGGCTTTAGGTATTTCGGGACCGAGTTTGAGCCACAGCTTGCCGCCATTGCCGGCACCCAGCACAAATTTCTGATCGATGCCCGCCATCACTTCGGCAAGCACAGCGTTGTAGCGGCTCATCAAAGCGGTACGGGGATTTTCGGTATATTCTTTAAGAAAACTTTCGAAGTAAAGACTTTCGGCCTTGACATCGGCTACGACCATAGTGCGGTAATTTTCTGCCGCCGCAATGATCCGCGAGCTCTCTTCGCTGGCTTTAGCTCTGGTGCTTACGCCGTATTCGCGGGCTTTGTCGATCATGGTGCCCTGTTCGGCGCGGGCAGCGGTCAAAGCATCAAAGAACGCCTGGGTCACGGCGGGAGTCATAACTTTGCCGTTGATCCGGACTTCTTCGATGACCACCCCGATATTGAGGTCGGCCACCATCTTGCGGTAAGCGCGTTCCACGGCTTCCCGGTATTCGGTCTGGCGCGAATAGAGGATCTCGTCCACCGTCCATTGAGCAGTGGTGGTTATCACGGCGCTTTCCAGCATTCTGCCCAGCAGAGTGCGGGGGCCGCGGCGTCCCAGTTCTTCGCCTTCATCCACCACGATCTCATCGGGACCCGACGGATTGGCCGGCACCCGCAGTTTCTGGTAGAACAGCGCCGGATCGCTCACCTGAAAACGGGCGCTCCAGCTGGCGTGGATGATATTGGCATCTGCCGTCAAAAGATAGCGGTCGCGATTGGGCTGCAAACCGGGCAGTTCCCCGTTGGGGCCCGGCGGCGGCAGCTGATCGGGCATGATCCCGGCATTGAAAGTCACTTGCAAAGTCTGGGGGCTGGTAGGCACCACGACCTTGCTGGTTACCGGATCGGGCAAAAACCAATGCCAATCGCTGGTGTAAGTTTTTTCGTATTTGCCAAAGCGCAGTACGATCACCGCTTCCTGGGGCGAAACAGCAAAATAGCCGCCCAGCGTAAAGAAATATACCAGCATGGCAAAAATCAGCCCCACCAGAGCCAGAAAGACCCAATGGCCGGCTTTCATAAACGCCTTTACCCCGCCGCCGTACTGATTGTACAGCTCGGTATCCGGCGCAAGATTTTTCTTTTCGTTATCCATAAACTTCAAGCCTCATTATTTGGCGCTTTTGGCCGGAGCTGCGAGTTGATCGGCATTGCTCTTGAGCAAAGTAAAGGGGTCGGTGTTGGTATCCAGCACCAGAGTTGTTTTGCTCTTCATGATGGTACGCAAGGAGTCGAGTTTGCGCAAAAATGCTGCCAATTCGGGGTTTTTATCAAAAACCCGCAGATATTTGGCGGCTTCCACATCGCCCTGGGCGCTGATCTCTTTGGCCTGGGCTTCGGCATTGGCAATGATGTTGGCGCGTTCCTTATCCGCAGCAATACGGATCTCTTCGGCGCGCAGCTTGCCTTCGCCCAGATAACGCTGGGCAGCCAGCATACGATCCTGATTCATACGCTCAAAAACCTTGCTGCTTACCGCTTCGGGCACATTGAGTGTGGTGATACCTGCCGAACAGATCTCCAAGCCGTAGGGTTTGGCTTTTACGAGCATATCGTTTTTGATTTGGTCAGCGATCTCATTCAACCGCATCTTTTTGGGGTCGGTGGTCAGGATCTGATCGAATTTGTATTTACCGAAAGCGGCGTTTTTGGCACCCCGCATCCAGATATCAAGTTCGCTTTCCGCCTTTTTAAAACTGGTCATGCGTTTGGCAAAGGTCAGCGGATCGCTGATGCGGTAGGTAATGAACACCCCCACGAGGATATTCTGTTTATCCGCCGTGGCTGTTTCTTCGATCTGCCCTTCATGACCGCCGAAGCAATGGAGCCGTTTATCATATTTGGTGATTTTTTCAAAGGGGTAAGGCCAGCGGAAATGCAGCCCCGCTGCCGGATGTTCATCCAGCATCTGTCCCATACGTTCGACCACTGCAACTTCGGTACTGCTTACCTGATAAGTGAAAACTGCCACCAGCAGCACCGCAAATACGAACACCCCCAACAGGAGCGTCGGCCAATGTTTGAAAACCTTGTTTGACATGATTGTTTCTATGCCTTTCTTATATAAAATTCTTAAAAATTATTCACCCAAATTGGCGTCGAACAAATTCAAACGCTCTTTTTCTTCCAGATTAAGCTCGTAAACATCGCCCTTCAGCGAGCTGCTCAAGATATATTTGCGGATATCTTTGCAGTCGTTTTCCAGAAAATCCAGATAGTTTTTGAGCACAAACAGCTTGGGCATGGTCTGATATGCCTGCAGCTGTTTGACAAATCTGTCGCTGACAGCTTTGGCCACAGTGGCGGTCTGATAACTTGCCGCCGCTGCCCGCTCGCGGATCGCCAGAGCATCGGCTTTGGCCTGGGGCAGAACCTGTGCTTTGTATGCTTCGGCAGCCAGTACCATCTTTTCCCGTTCTTCCATGGCGCCCAGCACTTTCTGGAACTCTTTGCCCACCTGGGTAGGCGGATGGATGCCCACCAGATTGGCGGCTATGATCTCTACGCCCAGTTTGCGGGCATCACATTCGGCTTGAATACGATTTTTAAGTTTTTCTTCGGCATCCCGGCGGCCGCTGGTGATAACATGATAGAAAGGCGCGCTTGCCAGATATTCGGTAACCACCATGTGGCCGATATTTTTAATTACTTCCCGGGCGTCCACGCTGCCGTATACATAATTGTATACACCATCGGGGCGGATGTGGTACTGTATGGGCATGGAAAGCCCCACAAAGTAGAAATCACCCAGCACATCGCCGGACTTATCTCCTCCGGAGTGAGATACATCATTGGCTACGATAAAGTTATTATCGCCTTCGCCATGTTCGGCGGTCCAGAGTACCACGCTGTTATCTTCTTTTTTCTTTTCTTTTTTGGGCGGGGGTGCATGGCCGTGGCCGTCATCCACATACTCTTCTTCCTCATGCTCATGATCGTGCTCTTCGTGGCCGATGACCACCTCGTAGATCTGATCGCAGGAATATTTTTCAATAGTGCCGAAGGGCCAGGGCAGCGTAAAGTAGATGCCCGGGTTCAGCGGCTTATCGGTATTGACCAGTTTGCCCAGATTGCTGCGCAAGCCTACTTCGTTGGAGTCCACTTCGTGGATCGCAGTCGATCCCCAGAGCAGGAGCGCCCAGAGCAGTATCAGCGGAAAGATCGCCCGCTCCACAAAACTGTACATCCAGGTCGAAGAAACCTTGAACCCGAACTGATAGTCCAGCATATCCGCAAAGTTGCGCATCACGCCGCCGGGTTCGGTAAAAAGCGCCAGTATGCGGCTTTCAAAGACCGGGCGGGATTCTTCCAGAGTCCGGGGGCGGTAAAACTCCACAACAAAACTCAACACCAGCTCTACTGCCAGCACCAGATAGATACCCAGCAGAACTTTGGCGATCACCGCATCGTACTCTTTGAGTCCGGACTTGAAACAAAGTCCTGCCACCACTGCCGCTGCCGACGCCACCGCACCGGCAATCAGCCATGCGCCGAAAGGCCGCAGCCAGCGAAACGCTTCTTCATGGGATTGCCCATTGTAAAACGCTCCGGCAAAGAGCGATATAACACCCATCACCGCCGCCAGAAACACCATATACATAGGGTTGGCAGGCGCCGTATTGAGTACCGCTTCGCGCAATTCAGCGCTGCGATCCGCCCAATGGCTGAAAAAGAGCATACAAAGTACCCCGATCAGCACCGCCGCGGCAATACTCAACACATACGGGGCATATTTTACATAATTATCCAGCGTTCTTTGCTGGGTGAAGCGGGCATCTTCATCTACGGCAAGCATATTGTTGTCGTGACGTTTTGCCAGCAGCATTTTTTCTTCATTTTCGATTGCCGCACCTTTGGCAAACATGCCGTAAAGTGTGGCAGCCAATCCGAAAAGCACCGCCACGGTGTAGGGTATGACCACCACCGCAAAGGCGTCAGAATTGGCAAACGAGCTTTTGACCACGCCCAAAAACAGCAGCAGCAACGCAAAAATCCCACTCAATACGGTTCCGATGGCGGAAAGTTTGGTCATCACTCCGGCATTGTCTATGGCAGCGCGATAATTCACTGATTTACTCATGCTGTCAACTCCCGGATCTTGCTTGAAAGATCCATTTTCCTTATATTTACAGTTAAAATTTGTCCAACTTTATTTACAGAGCCTCAAAAAACACTTCCGGTTCGCTCTCAACCGGATATCCGGATAAAACTTTCAGCACCCGGGCGGCGCCCGTCCGGTGGGCAGCGCGTAAAAACACCCGCCCAGCGGCCGCAGATTTTCCGGCAAAACAACGTCGCAAAAACTTGCCAGCCGAAAATCCTGCCACTTTTCCGGAACGATCAACTCCCAGTCGCCGGCAGTTACTGCGGTTATCTGTTGAGCGCGGTAAACCACCGCCCCGGAGCGTTCACCCCAGTGGAACTCAACATTTCCTGCCGGAGCGTTCCACGCTGCCGTCTCGCCGGAAAACTCGCCTATACGGGGACGCGAAATCGCACCGAGCGAAAAAAGTAACACGCTCAGCAGCAGCAAGTTAGCATAAATTTTACGACATTGCCACATAAAAAGTACACAATCATCCTGTAATTTCATCGTCATAAAATAGCATTATATAGTCGTAAAATCAAATAAAAAAGCATTGAAATATCACTTTTTATCGTGTATTTCAATGCTTTGATTGCAAGTAAGTACAACTGCGTTTTATTTACGCTTCGACTTCCAGTTGCTGTTCCCGGGGTATGCTTATGCAGCAGACATCGTTGGCGTAGGTGCGTTCGGGCAGAACGATCATCGCGTTAAGCGGCCGGTCTTCCACCGCAAAAAGCGCGTGATGCCACACTCCGGGACGCAATTTTACGATTGTCCCCATGGGCACATAAAAGGCTTCCACTTCATCCACGGGCAATTCATCACCGGCACCGGCGGGAGCTACCCAGATTATGGCATCCTGATCCAGCGGCATGGCGGCTTCGCAAGTATGAGAGTGGTATTCGGCATCGGTCACCACCATCGGCCGGGGCATGATCCGGCAGGTGGAAAATGCCGGTGCAGCACCACCCAGTTCCACCGGCAGCATATCCCGGAAAAAGGCGATGGGGGCATCTTTGGGCCCGGTTGCCGGTTCGCTCAAAGGATCGATAAGCATAGCGTAATCGCCGAATTTGTGGAAAGCATCGCGGGAAAGCGGCTGAACTTTGATCTTTTTCATATTCAACTCCTGGAATAAATAATTTTTAACTGCCTGATCTACGCCAACAGGCTCTCTTTGCTACACAATATAATACAGTAAACGGCAGTTGTCAAAAAAAATAGCGAAAAAACCCGAAAAGCCTTTCGGGCAAAGAAAAATAAGCTTGAAAAATCTATAATAGACTGTATAGTAAAACCATCAAACGATCACCATACAGGAGTTTTTTATGTCTTCGACTGTTTCAACTGCCGAAATAGTACGCAAAAAGAAGTTTTTCATCCTTTTTTGCGGCATATTGATATTTTTTCTGACCAGCATGGCAAAAGTGCTGGTGCCTGCCACCATTTTTCAGGATCTTCTGAAGCTGGATATGAGTGTAACAAGGATCGCCTCGCTGGGGGCGGCATTTCTCTACTCCTATGCGGCAAGTCAGCTGGTGATGGGGTGCTTTTCCGACCGTTACGGCGGGGTACGGATCCTGCTTATCGGAGGGAGCATTTTTGCTGCCGGCACGATCCTTTTCCCTTTGATGGAAAATTATTACCTGATGCTCCTCTTCCGGGTGATAACCGGGTTCGGTGCCGGAACCATCTTTCTGGGGGTGGCAAAACTCCTGGGGGATCTCTTCCCCGGTAAATTCAGTATGGCACTGGGGATGGTATTGCTCTTCAGTTATCTGGGGCCAACCACCGGAACTGTCCCCATGGTCAAACTGGTGGAACTCTGGGGGTGGCAATATGCCATGATCCTGCCGGGGCTGGTGGCGCTGGTCCCCATGATTATAATCATCTGCAGCATGAAAGGCACCATCAAACCGGTGGTCGGCGGACAAACGCTGGAACCGTTGAAAGTCATGGTACTCAACCGCAAACTTTGGATAACGTGTTTTGCCTGCGCTGCGGTGTATGGCACCTATTACGCCATGGTGGGGCAGATCGGGCAGAAGATTTTTGTTGACCTCTTCGGGTTCACTTCCGGCAAAGCTGCTGCGTATATCATGATCCTGACCGTGATCGTGGCGATCAACAATGTTGTGGGCAATGTCATACTCAAATTTTTCGGCAGCCGCCGCAAACTGGTCATCTTGCTGGGGACACTGCTTTCGCTGGCGGGGGTGCTGCTGGCAAAGCATGTTTTTGCCGCTTCACTTTCGGGGGAATGGTTTATGGCGGCGGCGGTCTGTACGGCATTTCCGGCAGGATTTTTCTCGATTTTCAGCACAGTTGCCAAAGAACTCAATGAGGAAAAATATACTGGTATGTCAGTAGCATTCATCAACTTTATGGCGTTCATTTTCATATCCTCTTATCAGAACATCACCGGATATATCCTGAAAGCCTTTCCGCCGGCAGCCGGGACCCTGGCTTTTCCGCTGGCGGCTTATCAGGCGGTCTACAACTTCTTTTTTGTCGGCGCCATCATCAGCTTGACCGCCGCCTTGCTGATGCCCGAAACCTTCCGCAAATCCAACCAGTAACCATACAGGAGCAAATATGGCAAACAACAGCATGTCCTACGCGGCATTGACCAATGCGGGGAAAGAAAAGTATCTTTTCAGCAACCGGAACCAAATCGATTATCCTGCCGGCGAAACAGTGGAATGGTATGGCTACCGGCGCCATAATTTTGAAACTGAATTCGGCAAAGGCTTTATTGTGGAGCCGCCCCACCCGGCCCCCGGTCTGCCCTGGAGCTGGTGTCTGCAATGGGCGGAAGCTTTTGTGCCGCGTACCCCGGCATTGCAGCTTCTGGAGCGGGGATTCCACCATGTGCATTTTGACGTTTTTGCTACTTACATGAATAGTGAAGGCGTAAAAAAGCTGGAAAAATTCTACGATATGCTGCAAAAAATGCATTTTCACAAAAAAGCCGCTCTTATCGGTATGAGTTACGGCGGGCTTTTCTCCCTGCGCTGGGCGGCAGAGCACCCGGAAACCGTGGGAGCGATCTATCTGGATGCTCCGGTTTGCAGTTTGTCATTTTCTGCCGAGCGAATTGCGGGCAACAACAACGCGTCGCTCAAAGAATTTCTGCAAAGCGAAACTGCCAAACATTACAAGGCGTACAATGTAAACACTCCGGAAGAGTTGAAAAATCACCCCAAAAGTCCGCTCAATAATTATCAGCCCATCGCCGATGCCCGGATCCCCATTCTGGCGATCCGCAGCGGTCAGGATCAATCGGTGATTCCGGAAACCAATATCGATATTTTTGCCGAAAGACTTACTCAAGCCGGGGGCAATATCCAAGTCATCCGCCGGGATCTCTACGGTCATCACCCCCACGGGCTGGATGACCCCACGCCGCTGACGGGATTTATCCTCGACCATTATCCGGAGTTGAAAATATAATATACTTTACCTTGCGGGAAACTTTTTATGATCCGGGAGCTTTTGACCCAGCTGGATATACCAGTTGATGACAATACGCAAATCGCGGCAGCGCGTTTTCGTACCCGCTGGCAGCAGCTTGGCGGCGGCGATCTGGCGGTGCGCCGGGTAACGGCAAAGGATCTTGCTGATTTACAGGAGCTTATCCATTCGGTAAACTGGCAGGTCGCCGACGCAGATATAAACGCGATCCTTGAGCATGGCGAATTGTGGGTTTTGACCTGCAATAAAAAGTTTATCAGCTCTGCCGGATGGGTGGAACATGGGGGCGATCGGGCTTGGATGGTGCTGGTGACCACCCATCCCCAATGGCGGGGGTGTTCGGCGGCGACATTGATGATGTATAAAGCGCTGAAAAGTTGTCAAAACTACTCCAAACGTATGCTCGATGCCTCCAATATGGGCGAAAATGTGTACCGCAGGATCGGCTTCAAGGATTGCGCCCGGGTGGATTTTTACGAAATCGAACCCTCCGCCCCGCTCCCGGCGCCCGCACAATACAACTGGCAGCCCATGGAGAAAAGCCATTTCCCGCTGCCGGGGAGTTTGCCGGACGACCCGGCAATAAAACTGCTTTTTGAGCGTGCGCCGGAGCTCTGTTATGTTGCAAAGCAAGATGGCCGGATAGCGGCATGGTTTATCGGACGGGAAAAAACTTCGCACATACACATCGGTCCAATCTATGCCCAACAACCTGATATGGCGGTGGATGCAGTATTTTTTATGCGCAATCTCCAGCCGGAACGCAAAATTACGCTGGATGTTTTTGCCGAAGAGACTTTTTTGGTGGAAAATCTGAAAAAACTCTCCGCCGCCTTTCATCACAGCCATGTCAGAATGTACTACGCCAGCCAGCCGGTGCCCCGCGCCGGAGAAAATATCCGTTCTTCCGCCGGCCCCGACTTCGGCTGAAATCTTATCGGACACAAAGCCATAAAAAAACTGCTGCAAACAGTCAGTATTTTGCAGCAGTTCTGAAAAATCGTTGGAGCTTTTACAGCATCTTGCTTATACTCATCCACAACAAACGCAATGCGCACAAACAAGTCAGCACCTGGATTATCCGGGTAAAGTTTTTCTGGGAGATATTTTTCAGAAGCAATATGCCGATCGCCGCTCCGATGACCAGAAATATCACCATGCCGGGAACGATTTTAAGCACATCCAAAGTCAGTCGGCCATCCAGCGCAAACAGCGGCAGTTTCAGCCAGTTCAAAATCAGGAAGTACCACGCTGCCGAACCGATGTATTCTTCTTTGGAAAACTTCATCAGCACCAGATAGATCGCCATCACCGGTCCCGCGGCATTGGCCACTTGGGTAGTGAATCCGGCAAGGATGCCGAAAACTGCCGCCATGCCCATACTGCCCCGCCACGCATCGATTTTTTCCTGCATCTTGCCTTTGGTCAGGCTCAAAAGCTGCACGCCCAGAATAATGGCACCGATCACTATTCCCAGCACATTGGTACTGCTTATACAGCGCACCACGATCATACCCAGCAGCAGCCCCACCAGCGCCCACGGCAGCAGATTGAGTACAAACTTCCAATTCGCCGCCCGGCGGTACCAGATCACCGCCAGCAGGTCTCCGACGCACAACAGCGGCAATACAGCCGCCGAAGCGGTCGCCGGATCAAAAAACTGCGTGAACATGACCACCACCAGCGCCCCCAGCGCCGGAATGGCGGTCTTGTTGATACCGATGATCACCGCTCCGATCGCCATGATCGCGATCTGGAGCCATGAAAAATCACCAAACATCCACTCCAACATATTTTACGCTCAAGCTCCGTTATTTGGCGACGATGTTGACCAATCTGCCTTTTACGCAGATGACTTTGGCAACGGTCTTGCCGGCAATGGCGGCCTGAACATCGCTGTTTTCCAACGCCAGGCGGGTCATGGTGTCGTTGTCCGCTTCGGCGGGCATCATTACATGAGCTTTGGGCTTGCCCAGCACCTGAACCAGCACATCAACTTCGGAAAGTTTGGTCTTGGCTTCGTCGTATTCCGGGAAAGGTACATAAGTGATGGTTTCAGTATGCCCCAGGATTTCCCAAAGCTCTTCGCCCACATGAGGAGCAAAGGGGGCAAGCATCTGCACCAACGCTTCGGCGGCACAACGCGGAATTTCTTTAAGTTCGCTCAAAGTATTGGTCAGCACCATCAGCTGACTGATTGCAGTATTGAAGTTGAATGTTTCAATATCCTTGCCCACTTTCTTAATGGAGCAGTGGAGCACAAATTCCAGATCCTTGTCGCAGGGTTTATCCACGATGGGGGTTTCGGTTATAATGCGGAACACCCGCTTGAGGAAACGGTGCACGCCTTCCACCCCGGCGGTGTTCCACGGTTTGACCGCTTCCAGAGCGCCCATGAACATTTCGTACAGACGCATACTGTCGGCACCGTAAGCGTCGATAATATCGTCGGGGTTGACCACGTTGCGCAAGCTCTTGGACATCTTGGCGGGGAACTCAACGAGCTTTTCGCCGTCCGACTTGCGAACCGGGCCTTCGGGAGTGAATTCCACTTCGTTGGTGGGAACCAGCACACCACGGGTATCTTTGTAGGATATACCCAGGATCATACCCTGATTGATCAGCTTCTGGAAGGGTTCTTTGGTGGAAACGAACCCCAGATCGAACAACACCTTGTGCCAGAATCTGGCATAGAGCAAGTGCAGCACAGCGTGTTCAGCGCCGCCGACATACAGATCCACCGGCATCCAGTATTTTTCTTTCCCCGGATCCCAGGCTTTGTCGTTGTTGCAAGCGTCGATGTAACGCAAATAATACCAGCAGGAGCCTGCCCACTGGGGCATGGTGTTGGTTTCCCGGCGGCCTTTTCTGCCATCACGGGGATTAGTGTATTCCACCCAGCTTTTGGCTTTTGCCAGCGGCGGTTCGCCGGTGCCGGAGGGTTTGAAATCGTCCATTTCCGGCAGAGTTACCGGCAGTTCGGATTCATCCACCAGCTCAATGGAGCCATCTTCGTAGTGGATGATGGGGAATGGTTCGCCCCAGTAACGCTGACGGCTGAAGAGCCAGTCCCGGAGTTTGTATTTGGTGGACTCTTTGCCTTCGCCCCGGGCGGCGAGCCAGTCGGTTGCGGCTTTCTTGCTCTTTTCCACCGGCATACCGTTGAGGTCAAGACCTTCATTGTTGGCAGAATTCATCACCACCCCGGCACCTGTCCAGCAAGCCTTTCCGGCGAGGATGGCATTTACATCGGCATTTTCGGCAGCAGCTTCGGCGGCATCGGGCTGGATGATGCACTTGATGGGCAAATCAAATACGGTGGCAAATTCAAAGTCACGGGTGTCATGAGCCGGAACCGCCATAATGGCACCGGTACCGTAGCTTGCCAGAACATAGTCAGCTATCCAGATGGGGATTTTCACTCCATTCACCGGATTGATTGCGTAAGAACCGGTAAAGGCACCGGTCTTTTCGGTGGCAAGTTCAGTACGGTCAAGGTCGCTTTTGAGTGAAGCAGCTTTGCGGTAGGCCTCCACAGTGGCTTTGCAGTCAGCAGTGGTGATGCTGTCCACCAGAGCGTGTTCGGGAGCCAGCACCATGTAGGTAGCACCGAACAGAGTATCCGGGCGGGTGGTGTAAACGGTTACAGTTTTATCGGTATCGGCGATCTTGAAAGTTACTTCGGCTCCGGTGGATTTACCGATCCAGTTCCGCTGCATTTCTTTGATACCTTCGGGCCAATCCAGATCGTCCAGATCTTCCAGCAATCTTTCGGCGTATTCGGTGATCTTGAACATCCACTGTTTCATGGGGCGGCGTTCCACCGGGTGGTTGCCACGTTCGCTGCGGCCGTTGATGACTTCTTCGTTGGCAAGCACCGTCCCCAGCGCGGGGCACCAGTTCACTGCCACTTCGTCCAGATAAGCCAGACCTTTTTTGTGCAGCTGCATAAAGATCCACTGGGTCCACTTGTAGTAATTTTTGTCGGTGGTGTTGATTTCGCGATCCCAGTCGTAGCTGAAACCCAGGGCTTTGATCTGTTCCCGGAAGTGGTCAACGTTTTTCTTGGTAGTCACTTCCGGGTGAGTACCGGTTTCCACAGCGTACTGTTCGGCGGGCAGCCCGAAAGCATCCCAGCCCATGGGGTGCAGAACATTAAAGCCCTTCATCCGTTTGTAGCGGCAGATGATGTCCGTAGCGGTGTAGCCTTCGGGGTGGCCCACATGCAGACCGGCGCCGGAGGGATAGGGGAACATATCCAAAGCGTAATATTTGGGTTTATCCGAAAAATCTATTGCTTTGAACGGTTTTTCTTTTTCCCAGCGTGCCTGCCACTTGGGCTCGATATTTTTGAAATCATACTCGCTCATTATAAGACCCTTTTTTTTGATTTGTCAATAATACAACATAATACTTTATAATATAGCCCCTTAAAGTTGTTTTTGCCATAAAAAAACCTTGCAAGATGTTTTTTTTGTATTATATTACCGTGAAAAACATATTTTTCAGGAATTTTTTATGAATACAGTCGATACTATTGCCGCAGTTGCCACCGCCCCCGGCGGCGCAATAAATATTGTGCGCATCTCCGGCGACCACGCTCTGGATGTGGCGCAAAAGGTCTGGCGCGGCAAAAAAACTCTGGGCAAATCCACCGCCCGCATGATGCTTTACGGTTTGATCGGCGATCCCGGCGAACCGGCACTGGCAGTTTATATGCCCAATCCTCACAGCTACACCGGCGAAGATGTTGTGGAGCTGCAATGCCATGGCGGAGCCGCTGCCGTGCGCCGCACTCTGGAAGCGGTCTTGACTCAAAGAAATGTCCGCATGGCAGAACCCGGCGAATTCACCATGCGCGCTTTCATCAACGGCAAACTTGATCTGGCGCAAGCCGAAGCCGTGGGCGATGTGATAAATGCTTCCAGCGAAGCCACGCTGGATCTGGCGCTGCGGCAGCTGGATGGAGCGCTCTCTCAAACGGTCAATGACATCCGCGAGCAACTGCTTTTGCTGGCATCGGATTGCGAATCAAGATTGGATTTTCCGGATGAAGAGCTGGAGTTCGACGATGCAAATATCCTGATCGACCGACTGGAAAATGCCCGGCAATCTTTGCAGAAACTCATCGACTCCGCCCACGCCGGAGCGGTTTTGCGCCAAGGGGTAAGGATAACGCTGGCCGGCAAGCCCAACGCCGGCAAATCCAGTTTGCTCAACGCCCTGCTGGGGGTGGATCGGGCGATAGTAAGTTCCATACCCGGCACCACCCGGGATACTCTGGCAGAAAATGCGGTTTTGCGCAATATACCTGTGGAGATAACCGATACCGCCGGGTTGCGCGATTCCGACGACGAGATCGAAGCCCTGGGCATCCAGCGGGCAAAAGCAGCGATCAGACAATCCCAGATCGTCTTTTATCTTTTGGATGCTTCAGCAGACGATCCTGTGCAGGAACTCCGGGAATTTGAGCGCAACCGCCCCGGCAATATCCAGCAGACCATCGCGGTCTGGAACAAGATCGATTTGGTAAAAAATCATCTTCTGCCGGAAATAGCAGATGTAAAAACGGTGAAAATTTCTGCCCGTACCGGCGAAAACCTTGAGCTTTTGCTGGATGCTTTTGAGCGATCCGTCTGGCAGGGCGACGGCAACGGTGCCGATACCCCCGCAGCGGTCAACGCCCGGCATCTGGCGCTGCTGCAAGCAGCAGAAGTCATGCTTGCCCCGGCGGCAGAAGAGATCAGCTGCGGCAACTGGGAGCTGGCTTCGGCAAATTTGCGTCTGGCATTGGTGGAAGTGGGCAAGATCGTAGGCGAAACGGTTGAACCGGATCTGCTGGACGAGATATTTTCCCGCTTCTGCATAGGCAAATAAGCGTGCGGCAAAAGGTTGGCGATTTTCCCTTTGAAAATGCTGATTGGAACAAGGTCTTTGTATGTAAAAGATTAATAAGACCATTGCTGCATAGCAAGAGCGAAAACAACTATTTAACGCTCTTACTTTTTTTGGCAATCATCTGTTTTAAATCCCGCAGACAATCTTTACTTCTGTATCTATCCCGGGTTGTTCCCGAAGATAGTTTTTCCAGAACCTTGATATACTGTTGGGCTTTTTCGATTTTGTTCTGCTCAATCAGAACCGAAGCTTTTGAGAACGGGGCAAACCAGCCCTCTTTTTCCCAGCTCTGTAAAGGATATTCCAGATAGTTATCGAGAGCTTCAAAAGCCTCGTTGATTTTTCCAAGCTTTGAATAAGCTTTCCATAAATCATTGTAGTATTCAGCCTTGATCTTTTTTAAATGATTTTTATCGGCATTTATTTTTTTTGCGTAAGCCAGTTTGGATTTATACTGTTTTTCCGCATAGAAAACAGCTTTTTCATAATTTTTGATTTTCGTATGCATAGCCAATACTTTAGCGTATGCATACAGATCATCTGTCCTTTTTTCCGGTTTCTGCAAAGCTTTTTCCACCTCGGCAAAAGCCTCAACAACTCTGCCATCTCTTTCGATCATGCGTATAACATGATACGTTTCATCAAGTTCACGATAAAGCTTCTCGGCTTCCTTATATGCTCCGGCAGCCTCAAATCCTGATGCAACACTACGAGCGATATCTTTCTTCATCTCAACATAATCAGTCAGAATTCTTTTCAATGCGCTGCAACGCTGCGCTTTATCTTTCATCTTCCCTGCTTCATTGAT
>JAFVQX010000127.1 GCA_017504585.1 Lentisphaeria bacterium | reverse complement strand
GAAGTTGCACATCAATACTTTAAGCGCAGTATTGATGATCCCGATGGATTTGGGGTTGACGGTATGGGGATGTGCTATCAGCAAGGTATCGGTGTAAAAAAAGATCTTGCAAAAGCCGAGGAATTGCACAAAAAAGCATTGGCAATGGGGAATTTATATGCAGCAGGCAATCTGGCAATTCTCTATGACAGTCTTGGTAATAAAGCCGAAGCTATCCGTTATTGGAAAATGAGTTACAAGAGTAACCTCCCGCCGTTCTGGAAGTCTTATGCTGCCTACCTACTGGGGCATCTGCACCAAGATGCCAGGCAAAAAATCTATTGGTGGGAAAAATCTGCTCAACTCGGTTATCACGACGCTTTACTAAATTTGGGACAACTTTACAACTATGGCGGTCTGGTGGCTATAGATATGCCTAAGGCGTTGGAATATGCGCAACTGTATGCCGAACGCACCGGTGATAAAGAGCCTTATGCATCTGTGGCGTTTGATTGGGCGATCGAAAAAATGGTTCTGCAAGACTGGATGCTTGCAGAAAAATATATGGTTATTGCTGCTGACAATGGAGAAAAACGGGCGTATTGGTATGCTTTTGAGCTTACCGGCAATGGCAAATATGCTCTGATGGCTGCCGAAAGCGGCGATGAACGCGGATTTGGCGAAGCCGGGGTTTATCTTATGAATCTTCGCAAAGACAATCCGCAAGCGGCAGAAGAGTATAAGCAAAGAGCGATAAATTATTATAAATCAGCGATCGAACTCCAGGACTCCAATTCGCTGAATGCACTTTGCAATTTTGCAGCAACATACGCCGAAACGAAAAATGCAGACGGTATAGAAAAATCTTTGGAACTGTATCAGCAAGCCGCCCTCTGGCATTTTCCACGCGGTTTGCGTGGTGCAGGCTTGGCATACGCTATGATAAGCCCAATGGGAGTCGATGAAGAAGCAAAGAAAAAGTATGCCTTACTGGCCTTGGAGCATATTGCTTCTGCAATAATTTGCGGCGATAAGGTTGCCGCAGGTTTTATGCAAAATGTATTGCCGTTTGCCGACAAATACAGTGATACACCGGAAGCGAAGTTCTTCAAAGGCGTTAAACTTATTATGCAAAATCCGCCGGATAAAGCGGACCCTAAAGTAATCGCCGAAGCTGAAAAACTGATCAAAGCCGCTGCTGATGCCGGTTGTGTTCAGGCGATGATGGTACAAGGTATAGATATTGAGCAGAATCCTGAAGTCGCTGTGCAATATTTGCGAAAAGCCGCAGCAGCCGGAAATCTTCACGCTAAATGGCTTTTGGCAAGTGACGAACGATTTGCCGCGATAGTAGGTGTATCTGCCCGAATGAACTATCTGAAAGAACTCATTGCTGTCGGCAATAAAAACTCCCGCAACCTCTATGCTCAACTGCTGGATGAACAAGGCAAAACTGCCGAAGCAATAAAAGAATACAGAGCTGCTATCGCAACTGGTCACGCCGGCAGTATGACCATGTTGCACCTTTTGCTGTTGCGGCAAAACGATGAGAAAGCAATGGAGGAAGCCTGGAAACTTTTGACACAAGCTATGGAAAAACACGATGGTCTTGCTCAATGTCTGGCTGGGATAAGTTGTTTTGATAATCCTAATTTTTCACCACGGTTTGGAATGCATTTGCTGATGAAGGGGGTTGTTGACAGAGGCGGAACATTATATTTCCACTTACACTGCATAGCAATGAATTACGCTCAAGGTATCGGCGTGACAAAATCGGCTGAAAACGCCAAACGCATTGCCGAAATAATGCTTGAAAAAGGTTATGCCTTCGGCTTTTATACGATGGGACAACTCTACCAAACCGGAGTATTCGGCAAAGCAGATACAGCCAAAGCCAGAGAATACTATCAAAAAGGAGCAGAACAAGGCGTTCCGGAATGTATAGAGGCGCTTAAAACGTTAATATCGGCTAAATGAACTATCGGATGAAGGATAAAATAGTTAAGGGAACGCAGAGTATTGCACACTTCTGCATAACTCCGTGTCTCTATTTTTGTGAACAAAAAAATGGACACCATTTCTTCATAGTTCAAAACTCTATTTTTTGTCTTAATCCTTGTGTCCTGTGCGAATGTTTGAATATCAAGGACTTACAAAAACGGAGAATGAGTTGCGATTCGCACATAAATCCACCACCATTTTTTTGCCTCAAAACGGCACTTATCATTACCGTTTTTTACCATCTTTGCTTTCAATTCCCGAAACAAGAGCTATATTAAGTCAAATCAGTCATTCGGGAGTAAATTATGGGAAGGCGTAAAATGGATTCAGATCTTCACCGTATCAAACTGGAAACCGGAACCGTCTATCAGACCAGTAAAGGCGGCAATTACTATTTCCGCTATCAAATCAATGGGGAACGCAAGTGCGTCAGTTTGAAGACCGCTAATCAGGAAGAGGCTCTTCGCAAAGCCAAAGCCCTGTTGCCCACAGTACAAGCAACTGAACTGGAGGTTATAGCTTCGCATGTGAAAGTAGCCCGAAAGCTTGCAGCAAAAGTTAAAACACTGCCTCTATCGCAAGTTTGGGAAGTCTATTCTCAACATCCCCAGCGGGCAGTACCTTCCACCGTCCGGGAACACCTCTTGTACAAATCAACGCTGGAAGATTTTATTCGGTTTGTCGGCAAAAGTGCAACTAACTTTGCTCAGATTTCTGAAACTCACACCATGGCGTTTGCCGATCATTTGCGTACACTGCAAATATCGGTATCAACTCATAACCGTAAGATAATACGTCTCCGGAAGATTTTTACAACGCTGCAAGAATATCGGGAAGATGATAACCCGTTTGCTATAAAAGTTATACTTCGGAAAGAACGTGAAGAGCAGGATATTGTGGTGCGACGACTTGCTTTTACCAGAGAACAGGAAGAGTAAATCAAACAGGTGTT
>JAFVQX010000126.1 GCA_017504585.1 Lentisphaeria bacterium | reverse complement strand
TCTGGCGCGATAAACAGGGGTTCTGGCGGGCCAATGGCAAACGCTTTTTTATGATTTCCGAGTGGGCAAATATACATGTGCCGGGCGTGAATTTATCCAACAGCAAAAAACGGCAGGATTCCCGCTGGCTGGATATGGGGGCGTTCAACTTCAACAAACTTTTCCGCAAAAGTGCTATTGATGAAAAAGATGAAAAAGCGATCCGCAAAGCGGTAAAAGCCAATAAAAAACACTCCAGACTCTTTGCCCGGTATCTTTCGGACGAGCCGGAAGTTTCGGGCGCCAATGTCAATACTCTGCTGCAGGTTGCCGAAATCATCCGCGATGAAGACCCCTATCACCCGCTGGTGATTTCCAATGACTCCGTAGGCGGCATGAAAGATTATGTGGAAGCGTGCGAGATCAACGGTCTGCATCCGTATCCTATTCCTGACCGCCAGAGTTTCCGTACCGGATTCGGCAGAGTTGCGGCATTTATGGATCAGGCCGCAGAAATGAACAAACTCCGCAAAGATCCGCAGAGTATATTCTATTTGCAGCAGGGCTTCAACTACGGCGACTTTGCCAGTATGAACAGCCGCATACCGACTTTTGATGAGGTGCGTACCCAGTTTTTGATGACGGCCATCATGGGGGGCAGGGGGATCATGTTCTACAACCGTACTGTGGAACACTATCCGGAACTCTACGCTGGAATGCCGGAAGTCGGCAAGGAATTTGCGGCTCTGCACGATGTGTTGTGCGAAGATGATCAGCCTGGAGCTTTGACTGCCGGCAAGCTCCGGACTATGATCAAAAAGCATAACGGCAAACTCTGGATATTTGCGGCATCGACGCAAGCAGAATCGTTTGAGTTTGAGTTCAACTTCCCCGAATTGAAAAATCAGCAGCTTGCTGTTTGGCGTGAAGGCCGGCGTATTACTGCCCAAAACGGTAGGTTCTCTGATAAATTCAACAACTTTGATGTGCATATTTACACCAATGATATTGCGGCAGATAATATGCGTACAGTTGCGGAAGTGGAAAAAGAGATCGCCGGACTCAATGCCAAACGCCGCAAGCCGGGCAACAAAGCGTTTCAGATGTTTGAGCATGAACATCTCAAGATGAACTGCTCAAGCAATTTCTGGCCGCACAGCCGCCCCGCGGACAACACTTTGTGGCATGTTACTGATGGTATTGTGATTGGCGACCGGGCAACGACTTATGATAATCAGCGGACTTACTTCAAAGACAAGACCCCCGGTAAATTGCCGGACTGGATAGCTATGGAGTTCAAAAAGCCCGTCAAGGCAACCAGAGTCAAAGTCTGTTCGGTGAAGAAAGCACTCAAAGATTACGAAGTCCAGATCCTGAAGGACGGTAAGTTTATTACCATTGCCAAAGTAGAGAATGTGGAAGGCGACTGGTCGGAAGTATCATTCCCTGAAACAGAATTCAAGGTTTTGAGAATACTGGTAACTGCCATCCGCGGAAAATATACGCAGATAGCGGAAATCGAAGTGTATTAACTGTATGCGTCAAGGAGGATGTTTTTTTATGGACAGACAAATATTAAAACTGCTGACAGTTTTGCTTCTGTCAATAAGTGTGAACATTGCCTTTGCCGCAGCGGAACTTGAATATTTGCCGGAGTCTGCAAAGATCGTCTGCCCGGAATATCCGCCGGCAAGACAGCACTTGCAGGGATTTCAAAGTTGCGGAAAATATATCTACTGGGTCTTTTCCCAAAGCATGGTCAAAACAGACCTTGCCGGTAAACTGATCAAAAAGGTTCCTCTGCACCGGGAGCGTGGAAAAATGGTTCACGGCGGCTCGCCGGCTTTGCTGGATAAACTTTATGTGCCATACTCCGGCAGCGGCTTCAACAAAAGGCTCAACGGCAAGCCATCGCTGAATTTTGTGCAGGTTTATGACTTGGATTTGAATTATATAAAGAGTATTCCCATACCGGAATTGGAGTATGGTGCCGGGGCTGTGACTACCGACGGAACAAACTTTTTTGTAACCGGCGGCAGACCGGCAGACCTTCCCGGCAACACCATTTATGAATACAGCAGAGATTTCAAACTCTTGAAAAAGCATGAATTGAGATTCAATACATTCAAAGGCATTCAAACGCTGGCATTTGACGGCAAATACTTTTACGCCGGGTGTTATGGCTCGGCGTACATGACTTACCGCATCAGCAAGGATTTCAAACAAGTTGATTATATGGATTTGCAAGCTCAAATCGGAGCGTATCCCATAGCGGAAAACCGGATGCTGGTGGGATCTGTCAGAGTTGATAAACTGGGCAGAGAAGAAACATTTATTCAGGTGGTCGACCCTACTAAATATATCTTAAAAACTGCGGTGTTTGAGCTTGATTGCAACTATAATGTCTTTTACAAAGGCAAGATGGTGCCGGCAAAAAGATTGTATGGCATTATCAAAAAGCAAAAAAGCACTCTTGCCGTGTTGCGTTGTCCGGCAAATACACCATTAAGTAAGATTGTTGAACTGCAAGTTTATATACCGGTAAAATATATCGTAGAATATTATAACCCAATAAAAGGAGATGGTAAATAATGAAAAAACTCGTAATTCTGTTAGCTTGCATTTGCTCTGCATTGAGTGTTCCGGCCGTTGATCCGGTAATTGAAGTAAAAATGGATGAAGGTACCGGAACCGGCTTGAAAGAAGCCTCCGGCAAAAAAATCGCCGGTCGGATTCTTTTTCCGAATAACACCAAATGGGGTGAAGGTAAAACCGAAGGCACCAAAGCGTTGTATTTTACCACGCCGCTGAAACAGCGCCGCGGCGGCGGAACGGCATTGGTTGAAACGTTCAAACAGTTTGATTACAGCAAACCGTTTACATTGATGTTTGATTTCAAGGTTGATAAAAGTGTTCCGCGCAAAGCCACTTGCGAACTTATCAGCAATACATCCAGAGAAAAAGGTCCCGGGTTCCGCGTTTTACTGCATTGGAATCACCTGGGTGTATTTGTCGGGCAGGAAAACAACAAGCGTGTTACCTGTTTGAGCAATCCCAACAAGGTCAAAGTTCCCCGCGAAGTATGGCACAATCTGACGGTGAGTTTTGACAACGGCAAAGTGATTGTCTATTTTAATGGTGTGGAAGTTGCCCGAAATGAAAAAATGCCGCCTATACCTGATCAGAATATTCTGTATATCGGCAGTTTCAGCCGCGGGACAACTTATCACTACAATGGTGCTATGGCTGATCTCAAACTCTTTGATCGTGTACTGACTCCGGAAGAAGTTATCGGCGTTGTCAAAGGGATCAGTGAAGAATGAGTCTGAAAAATATACTTTTTACAGTTCTGACTTTCTTTGCTGTATCAGGTGTTGCCGCCCCCCGTATTGACGGCAAACTTGACAATAAAGAGTGGCAGGGTGCCGTAAAATTCGACCATTTCAACCTGATCGGCACCAACAACAATACCAAGCTGGCAACCGCACTTTTACTGCACGACCGCAAAGGTGTTTACATCGGGTTCAAACTTCTGCTCAAAGACGGCAAAGCTCCGGTGGCAAAAGCTGTAACGCGTGACGGCAGAGTATCTGTTGACGAATCAGTGGAAATGATGATCGTACCCACCCGCAATCGCGATACTTACATACATCTTGCCGTCAACAGCCGTGGCACGATCTACGATGCTTTTGCCGATCAGGGCGGTTTTTTGAACAATCCCAAGTGGAACGGTAATTTCAAGGTAAAGACTTTTGTCGGCAAAGATTTCTGGAGTGCCGAGATTTTTGTGCCGTATTCCACAATGGATCTCTCGCAGGATGTATCAGATACCTGGGCGTTCAACTTCTGCCACAACGCTTACAAAAAGCAGTATTCTTCGATTCTGCCCAATGGGGCGTATCATGTTGCCGGGGCCTTTGTGCCGGTAAAGGGCTTTGATTATGATTTTTCCGATTATGGCATAAGAGTGAACGAGCCTGTGCTGGAAGTCAAACGGCAGGGTAAAGATTTCATCTGCACACCGGTGATCAAACTGGTCAATACTTCCGGTAAAGACAGGGTTATCAAGCTTGATTTGACCTTGCTTGGTAATACGATCGCTTCAAGCGATCTGGATGTGAAACTCTCTGCCCAGGGCGAAAAGAGTTTTAAATTGCCGCCGGTAACACTTAAAAATGCCGGGGATTTCCGGGCAATTGTGTCGGTAATGGATACTGCTAAACGCAAAACCTTTGTCAAAAGAACATTCCCGGTAACGGTAAAATTCAATCCCATAAAGATCGAGTTGCTTGACCCGCATTACCGCAATGCGATTTTTGAGAGTATGAAGCTGGAAAAAGTGCGTTACAGCGTAACAGCTTCCGACGCCAGCTCTTTTCCGTTGACGACCGGTATTATGGATAACGCCGGAAAAGTTATCGTCAGCAAAAAGATGGACAAACCCGGGATAGTGGAGTTTCCGGTTTCGGCGCTGCAATACGGCCGATTCAGTATTTTTGCCCAAAAATCCGGCGATCAGGTCAAGGTTCCGCTGCGTAAACTTGAACCGCAGACCAACGAAGTCTGGCGCGATAAACAGGGGTTCTGGCGGGCCAATGGCAAACGCTTTTTTATGATTTCCGAGTGGGCAAATATACATGTGCCGGGCGTGAATTTATCCAACAGCAAAAAACGGCAGGATTCCCGCTGGCTGGATATGGGGG
>JAFVQX010000125.1 GCA_017504585.1 Lentisphaeria bacterium | reverse complement strand
GGGTGAAGATGTGAAGAGCTTGCTTTTGACAAAGCAAGCGTGAAGTTGCTCGCTTACGCGAGTATGGTCGTTGACTGTTTAAATAAATACTGCCCGCTTGCCACGGCGTAGTGTAACGAAGCCGGGCGTATGCGGAGTACTACGGCATCCTCTTACGCCGGAGGCTGCGGAGGACAAGCCTGCCGCCACACAAACTATCGCAACAGTTGGCGGCACGATAAACCCGTTACTTCCCGTTATTTACCGTTATACTCCGTTCTGCCGCCACACAAACTATCGCCCGCGAATGCGGCGCATAGCGGCATACGGTATGCCGTCGTAGGGCGAGCGCCTGTTTGCCGCGCGATAGAATATGGGAAAGTATGAGAGTGTATGGGAGAGTATGGGAAGCGGGCAAAGCCCGCTGCAGCCGGTAGACGCGCCACCTTCGCAAGCTACACGCCGGGTAATGCTCCGCTTGCCATACGCACACTATCGCACCAGTTGGCGGCAATACTCTCATACTCTCTCATACATTCCCATACTCTCCCATATTTTCTCATAAACAGCCGCCATCAACCGTACCGCCCGCGTATGCGGCGAAAGGCGGCATTTGCCGCCCCTCATAAAAAAAGTGACGGTTGATTCATCCGTCACTTTTTTGAGCTTAAATCGGTCAACTGACGGGCTGTGCCCGTCACTTATCCGTCATATTTTCCTTACCAGACCTGACCCTGTTTTTCAAAGTATGCTGCCACATGGGGCACGATGGGTTTGATAAGTTTTTTGATAGCCTGGGCGTATTCGCGGATCTCCACCTGGGCGTGATCGCTGTCACGCAATTCCAGGAAGTGCAGCAGGTTGGAGAGATCCACCGTTCCCCAGAAAGTTACCATCATGTTCTGCGGCAGAACACCCCGTGCCTGTTCCCGGCACACTCCGCCATCGAGGAGCTTGTTGTAAAGCGCCAGACTCTCTTCGTTGTGCTTGCGGATGGCTTCCACCAGTTCGGGAGCTTGGAAATCTTCGTCTACATAAGAGGCCTGCCGGTTGTTGGTGCTCTGCTTGCGCAGCTGGGCGGGGGTGAAGCACTCCAGATCGATTTCGGTATAACGCCGGGAGATCTCGTTGTAGCTCCAGGTGCGGTGGCGGTGCCACTGGCCGCGGACAAAAAGCGGACAATGCACGCTGAAAGTAAAAACCAGATGTTCCAGCGGACTGGTGTGACGGTTGGCGATAAGATACTCCATAAGTGCTTCGTCCCGGGCGTCGATCTGGGTCTTGATCTTGCCGAAACTGACTCTGGCGGCGTTGACGATGGTCGCTTCGCTGCCCAGATGATCGATCAAACCGACCCACCCCTGACCGTCGAGGACCTTTACATGATTTGCCGGAGGTACGTTCAAGTGCTGCTGCATAATAATTTTCCTTTCATTGAAAAAACAAAATTGCATTATTAGAATTTAACACCGAAGATGTGCAAAATCAAATTAAATTGGGTGATAATTTGTTATAAAGCGCTAAAAAGTCAACCTTTTTAAAGAAATTTTGCCCTATAATATTGCAAAAATCGCTACCAAGTGCTATTTTGTAGAACGCTGATTATCGCCGGAGTTTTTTTGCGATGTCGGCAAAAGCTGTTTTTTGCAATGCGAAACCATTAACAATATAATTATAAAAAGGAGAAAAAAAATGGCTCGTAAAGTAATTGTTGCCGGTAACTGGAAGATGAACAAGACCGCCGCCGAAGGTGTGGCTCTGGTCGAAGCACTCAAACCCCTCGTTGCAGATGTCTGCAGCTGCTGTGCCGAAGTTGTGGTCTGCCCCACTTTCACCACTCTTTCTGCTGTGGTCGAAGCTTGCAAAGGCAGCAACGTCAAAGTCGGTGCCCAGAATGTGCATTGGGCTGAATCCGGTGCCTTTACCGGTGAAATCTCCGCGGCTATGCTCAAGGAAGCCGGTGTGGAATACGTTATCCTCGGCCACAGCGAGCGCCGCCAGTACTTCGGCGAAACCGATGCAACTGTCAACAGCCGTTTGAAGGCCGCCATCGCCGCCGGACTTAAACCCATCGTCTGCATCGGCGAAACTCTGGAAGAACGGGAAGGCAACAAGACCGAAGCCGTGCTTGGCAAACAGCTGGAAGATGGCCTGAAAGATCTGGATGCCGCCACCGTGGCTGCTCTGGTTCTTGCTTACGAACCGGTGTGGGCGATCGGTACCGGCAAAACCGCCACCCCCGAAATGGCGCAGGAAACCCACGCCTTTATCCGCAGCAAAGTTGCTGAACTCTTCGGCAAAGAAGCTGCCGAAAACGTCCGAATCCAGTACGGCGGCAGCATGAAGCCCGAAAACGCCGAAGAACTGGTCCGTCAGGCCGACATCGACGGCGGTTTGATCGGCGGCGCCGCGCTCAAGGCCGACAGCTTTGCTGCTCTGGTCAAAAATGCCCTCAAGGGTGCCGGCTGCTGACAGGTGGTTTTATATTGAAAAAGTCATTCCGGAGCGCGCAAACGTTCCGGAATGATCAACGAACAGATAGCAGGTGATCTATGGAAGTATTGATGACGATATTGTACGCGCTGGTGATCGTGGTGGCGCTGCTGCTGGCGGCATTGATCCTGATCCAGCCTTCCAAGTCCGGTGGTTTCGGTGCAGTGTTCGGGGGAGTGGGTGAGTCGGTATTCGGAGCCCGCGCCGGCAGTCACCTTACCAAAGCAACTGTGGTGCTGACAGTGATCTTTTTTGTGCTGGCGCTTACGCTGGCGGCATTGATCGGTCACAACCGCAGCAGCAAGTCGCTGGTGGATGCTGTTGCCGATGAAGAACCGGCTGTAACAGCTCCGGCAAAAGTCGATGCCCGGGAAGCGGTCAAGGCAGTAAAGGATGCCAAGCCCGCGGAAAAAACTCCGGCAAAATAAAAAATCGGACAGCTTTTCATCCTGAAAAGTTGTTTTTTTTAGAAAAAATGGTACCGCAAAATCGGTTGAAATCGTAATTTTGACCGGATTTTACGGTAAAAGTTGTATTTTATTGTGGAAATTTGCGGTTTTGACTGCAAAAAGAGTTGCAATAATTGGAAAACAGTAATATTGTAACCTTGTTCGCTTCAGCTTCTGTTTTTAAACAGGTGGCAGATCTGACGGTCTGGAGGGATCTGGAAATGGTCCCGCCGGTGGCGTTGACAGGCTGAAAGTGCGGGGAGCCAAATTACAGCTCCGGCTGTAAAACGGGAAAAGTGAATCAGGTAACCAAAGCGCAGCAGATATGATAAAAGAGAGTTCGGTTCTGACAATTGATGTAGGCGGTACTTGCCTGAAAATGGCGGAGTTCCAGGTAGATAACTCCGGTGACTCTATAACTTTGATGAGTTACGCGGTAAAGGAGTATTCCAGCGAGCTGGCTGAAGAAAACTTTCCGGAGGCATTTGCCCAGGCTTTTAAAGCTTTGATAGAAGAAAACAACTTCATCTCCCGCCAGGTACGTCTTTCCATCAGCAGTTTGCATGCGTTCCAGCGTTTGAGCAAGTTGCCGCCGCTGCTGGGCAACCGCAGCCGTGCCGCCGCCGTAGTCGAAGGCGAAGCCAAACTCACTGTGCCTTACCCGCTGGAAGAAGTGCTTTGGGACTACCAGCTGATCAAACATACCAAGACTTATGAAGTCGAAGCCGAAAGCACCGGCGAAGAAGATGCTCCTGCCGAAACGATCACCGAAACAGTGGAAGAACTCGAAGCGCTGTTCGTCGCCCTCAAAGACGATCTGGCCTCCGCGATATGCGGCACGTTGCTGGATGCGGAAATGGAGGTTCTTTCAGTGGAGGTATCGCCCACGGCAATGTATAATGCTGCGCGCGCGAATATGTTCGGCGAAGACTCCTGCGATATGATCCTTGACCTGGGCGGCAGAGGTTCCAACCTGATCATTATGGATGGCGAAAGGGTGTTTATCCGGGCCATCCCCATTGGCGGCAACACCATAACCCAGCAGATCGCCAAAGAGTTCACCATCAGCTTTGACGATGCCGAAGAAATGAAGCGCAAACACGGTTTTGTGGCGCTGGGCGGTGCTTACGAAGATTCCGACAGCGAAGTTGCGGCAACGATCTCCAAGATCGCCCGCAATGTTATGACCCGTCTGCATGGCGAAATAAACCGCTCCATCAACGCATGGCGCTCCATGTACGGCGGCAACCGGCCCCAGCGGCTCTTCATTGCCGGGGGCAGTTCGATCATACCTTATGTACCCCATTTTCTTAACGAAAAACTGCACTTGGAAGTCAACTTTTTGAATGCCTTCCCGGTGATCAATATCAGCGAACTTATTGATAAGGAACATCTTCTGGAATATGCCCATGTGCTTACTCCCCTGATCGGTCTGGGGGTCAAGCATATCCGTACATGCCCCATTGAGATCTCGCTGATACCCAAAGTGATCCAGAAAGACCGTGATTTGCAGCGGCGCAAACCTTACTTTTACATCAGCGCGGCAGTTGCCATGCTCCTGCTGCTGGTGTTCTACGGCGGGGTGAGTGCCAACGCCTATTTCCACTGGCGCCTGACCGACAGCAATCGCAAGACGCTGGAAGAGGGCGAAAAAATCAATTCGATCCTCAAAGACGAGTTGCGCAAACGCGACAACAGCAAAGTGCTCTACGAAGCTTTGCGCGATATAGCCAAAAAGCGTTCGAACTGGATCGACGTACTCAATGAATTGCAGAAATGCACTCCTTCGAACATGTGGTTTACCCAGATCGACGGGGTGACCAATTTTACCGATCAGGCAGCGGCGGCGCCCCAGGTGCAGCAGCCGATGGATGACGGCATGGGCGATATGCCGCCGGAAGATATGACCGGCGAAAGTATGAATGCACCGGCAGCTCCGCCCCAGGAGATCAAGTGGCTGCGGTTGAAAGGTCATTCGCTGGTAATGCAGGAAGATGACCCCAAAACTGTGGAAGACCATTTCCAGGAAAATCTGTTGAAATCTTCTGCGGAAGCGGGCAGTGTATTTGAAGTTACCAAAAATCATGATAACAAGATCGAAGGTTACAAAAATCCGGCCTTGACACTCGGCTCCGGCAAAGACAATGTGACAAGCTTTGTTATCTATGTAAGACTCAAGACGGCCATCAGCCAGTAACAGGGGGCAGCAGATAATGAATAAATTTATTAAAAAGAACGTATTTCTGGTCGGCGTGCTGGCGATTGCCGCAGTCGGCATCCTGCTGCTGTTGGTGATGGCGGCAATGAAGTTTCTGGAAATGAACGAACACCGGAAGGCGACCGATGACATGCGCAACCGTTTTGCCATGCTCAACCGCAGTCAGGTGCCGCCTTTTGTCAAAAATATTGCATTGGTGCAGAAAGATGCCGAAGGTTTCACCAATCGCGCCGAGAACCTGAAGATCTATTTCGGGCGGGTGAAGGAGCCGGCATTGGCGATATTTGTATACGACATGAACAAACAGGCGCTGGACGAGCTGGCAAAGGCGTTTGAAGTTTTTGACAAGAGCGACGAGTTTGCCAAACAGCGGGAAGCTGTCGACGCTGCTCATAAAAAATTTTCGAACAGTATAATCGAGTTTGATAAAAAGTCAGTTATACTGCATAAGCTGGAAAAAGAGCTGAAAGTGCTTGAAAGCAACGAAGATACCCAGGAAGGCAAACTGCGTGCAGTTCAGGAACAGAGCAGAAAGATCGCCGATTGCCGGAAAGAGCTGGATGAACTCCGGACCGCGATCGCCGGAAATTTTGCTGATGCGCAGGCCAAGCGCGAGAGCTTTGCCGCTTACATAAATAATTGCTGTAATAACGAAAATATGCGCAAACTTATGCAAGCCGCTGATAAGCAGGAAGATGCCAAGATCGTGGAGTTTTACCGCAATATCTGTATGCAGAATGTTACTCCAGAAATGATGAAAAGTGTTTTCCGCGACTTCTGGCAGCAGGAAAAAGAGATGCTCGGTCCCCGCGAACAGACCTACCGCCGTTTTGTCAACGAGCGCGGAGCTACGCCGGAGCGTCCTGCCAACGATCCCAGCAAGCCGGTGCTGTGGGATACCAAGTTGTGGGAAAATGCCATTGAGATCTTTACCCGCGAGATCCAGAAAGTCACTCCGGAAGAGGTCGACAGCCGCAATCGCGAAGAGATCTTCCTGTCCAGTCTGGGGCTGCCCCGCAACCTCGGTCAGTCGGCATCGCGTCTGGAGGCTCATTCCCGCAAGATGGCCGACGTGATCAAAAATATCCTTGATGCCGGCAACGTGTTCAATGCCGGGGTGGGTTACGGTCAGAAAACCCTGCCGCAGCTTAAAGACAACAAGGGCTTTGTGGATGTGGGCGACAAGGGCGCCGGCAGTCAGACCACCGGTCAGACGGGTTCTGCCGGAGAGAATGCCCAGACCGGAGCATTGCTGACAGCCAATCCGGCAGATGTGATCCGGCATTGGGAGATCGTGGGCGATATTGCCAAACGCATGGTCAATGCCAATATCGACTCGCTGATAGATCTCTCTTACATAAATCTGGCGGGCGACAGCTCCAACGAAAACTACAAAAAATTCAGCTACATTATTACGGTGGTCAGCCGCGAAGTTGAGATCCGTGAATTTCTCAAACAGCTCAACGACTCCTACAAAGATCACCGGATCTACGTTGTAAAACGCTTTGAATTGAAGAAACAGGAAGACCAGATCCAGATCATTATCGACAAAGCCCAGGGCGTGCTGGATAACCGGGCAAACAATACTGACGGCAACCGGAATACCGGCAGCGGCAATATGGATGACGTCAGCGATGCCGGCAAGACAGTTGATGACGGCACAGTATTTGTGGAAAAAGGTGCATATCCGGAATGTGTGGCCGGACGCAGCACATTCTGTCGGGCAACGATCGTAGTGGACTATATTGAGTTCAGCAAAGATGTGATTAACTGAAATTGATGGTGGTGATATTGTGAATTTGATCAAACAGCATTATGAAAAATTTATTCTCGGCTTTCTGCTGCTGAGTTTTATTGGGGCATTGGCTTATTTGCTGAACATCGTGCATAGTACTGACTCCGACAGCAGCTCCGACTCCGTTGAAGATGTGAAAAAACTTTCCATTACCCGCGAAAACAGACCATACCGCATGCAGTCCGAGAGTCAGGAAGGGATGTTTGATGTTGCGTCGTTTAAAATCGACTGGCAGGGCCGTGCGGGCAAAGGTTTGATCGGTTACGGCAAACCCGGTTTGATGGTGCCGATGAAGGCGCTGCGCTGCCGGGACTGCAAAAAGATCATCCCCTGGGCGCAGCTGCGTTCCGGAGAGATCAAATGCCCGTTTGCAGATTGCGGTCAGGAGCTTACCGACCCCAAAGATCCGGAAGATTTTGAAAAGAAACTGGTCAACCGCGACAGCGATGGCGATGGTTTGCCGGACCGTTTTGAAATGCGTTGCGGGCTTGATGCCGGCAACAGCAACGACGCCAATCAGGATAAAGATGGCGATAAATACTCCAACTGGTTCGAATATTATTGCGGCAGCAACCTCGACGATGCCAAGAGTGTGCCGTCGCTGGATAAACTGCTGTTCCTCTCCCGCACCCGTCCGGTACAGTTGCCCATTGAATTGCGCGACGTGGTGACCCGCAACCCCCGGGATAAAAACACCTACGAGATCCAGGTGGTGATCAACCGCCAGCAGGTGACTATGATGTACAACTCGGGCAAGATCAATCTCAATGGTGTAAAATACCGTTTTGTGGATGCAATCAAGCGGGAAAAGAGCATCCAGGGGACCTCTTCTTCGCTGCGTGCCGACGACTCCACGGTTTATATCATGCCCGAAGGCAGCAACGACCCCAAAGATCGTATAGAAATGCGCTCCGGTCAGAAGGTGTTTGACCGCAGCACCTATACGGCTGATCTGCGCGATGTGCGCACTCCGAAACGCAAGATCCGTATTCCGCTGGAAAACAGTTCGGCCACGCGCAATTACATGGTCGTGGGCGACGTATTCGAAATAAAAGGTGATGGCGAAAATCCGGAGATCGGCAAGTTCAAAGTCAAGGGCATTCATGAAAAGTCTGTCGATCTTGAATACACCTCCGGTACCGGCAAGACCCAAAATGTCACATTGGATCTTATAAACAAAGAAAATCAGCTGTACCAGCGTTTGTATACGGCGTACGGCACTAATAACAGCGGCAATAATCAGGAAACGATGAATCCGGAACCGCAGCAAGCCCCGCGCAGCCGCTCCCGGGGCCGCAGAAATTGAAATTTTTGAATAAGAATTTTAAGTATATAAGAAAATATCAAAGGAAATCCGTGCATGAGTAAATTAACAAAGTCAATGTGGCTGCGCCGGGTCGGCCCCATAAGTTTGGCTGGAGCGCTGGTGCTGCCGCTGGGTTTGACCGGTGCCGAAAAAACTGCAGAGTTGAGTGTTGCCGCACAGGCCGAGGCTGTTTACAATTCCAACCATGCGGCAATGAAGAGTTTGCTGGATGATGTCGAGCTTACCCGCCGCAATGCAGTCGTAGCAGCCAGCGATGGCAAATATGAAGAAGCGTTGTCCGGTTTGAACGGGGCGCTCAAAAAGATCGAAAAGCTCAACGGTGATTTTGCAGTAAACAAGCGTTCCGAGATCCGGAACAACATCAAGCGCATCAAGCGAGTTTACAGCAGCGAGATCATGAAAAAAGCCAACAAGTTTGCTGCGGACAAAAAGTACGACAAAGCTTTGGATGAAGCCCAGAAGGCTCACATATTGACTCCTGAACGGGAATATATAACCAATTTTATTCTGGAGTGCCAGAAACATCTGCAAGCCAAAAAGTTCACCAATCAGGTAACGCTGGAAAGCGTATCGCCGGATTACGCCTCCCGGCAGAAGAATATCGATATGAACCTGCGGGAAGCCCAGTTGCTGATACGCAATAATAAGCTGGAAAATGCCATAATCAAGCTGGAACGCGTGTTGCTGGTGGATCCCTATAATCTGGAAGCGGTGAATATGCTTTCGCTGGTTTACAAACGCCTTTACAATATGGGTGTGGACCGCAGCAGAGAGAGCGAACTCATAACCCAGGCGCGCAACTCCTGGGAATGGGCAGAACCCTTGAGCCGGATCGCGGTGCAGGATATGGGTACCGGCCGTCAGGCAGACATCCGCAAAAAGTCCAATACCGACCTTTACAACAAGCTGGAAGCTATCGAAGTGGAAAAAGTTCCTCACGGGACCAGTACCGTGGGTGCAGTCATCCGCTATATGAACGACATTGTGAAGAACACCGGCGTGGTGGTGCTCAGCAAATTTACGGATCAGAGCGAAAACAACCGTCCGGTTTCGCTGGATCTGGGCAGATCGACCATGCTGGATATCATCCGTTATTTCAGCATGGCATCGGGTCTTTCTTACAGCTTCAACGGCAATCAGGTGATCTTTGGTAATGTGGATAACTTGAGTACCGAAAGTTTCCCGGTGCGCAGCGATATCATTGCTGAAATCATCGATTCCAAAACCTCCCGTACCACCTCTTCGGGCATGAAAAGTATGGAAGGTGGTGGCGGCGGCGACGGCGCACCTGATGAAGGGGGTACCGAAACTGTTGCCGATGATACTGCTGCGCCCGCAGTTACAGCCGAAGGCAGCAAAACCTTGCTGACCGCTGCTGCGCTGAAAAATTACTTTGAAAAACGCTGGGTCACATTCGGCCCCGGCTCGAATATCATTTACAATCCTGCCACCGAACGGTTGCTGGTGCGCAATACTACCGAAAATCTCCGCCGTATGGGGGCATTGCTCCGGCAGTTGGATGCGCTGGATAAACCGCTGATTTTGGTGGAGATCAAGATGATCGAACTGAACGACACCAATTTGAACGAATTGGGCTTTGAGTGGACTTTCAGCGCCGGCAGATCCAAGGGTAATGGCTGGAGTCTGGGCACTAATGACCCCACCCGCCACGGTACCGGTGATCCGGAAAACGGCGGACAGATGTTCCGGGTGCTGAACGATTTGAAGATCTTCCCGAACTTCGGCGAAAAGATCTTTGGCGATGATATGAATGTTGACTTGAGTCTGTCCATCAACGCTGTGGCGCAGAACCGTCAGGCGGAAGTGCTGGCGTCGCCGAGAATTCTTTCGGAAAACGCTCCCGCACGCCCCGCCGAGATCAAGATGGTCGAAAAGACCTACTTCATTACCGAATGGGAACAGCCGGATATGGAAAGCGACGGCTTCAATATCAAGCTGGAAGGGGACCAGCCGGACTGGGACGATGGTAACGATCTGGGGGTGACTTTCTCGGTAAAACCGGAAGCATTGACCGACAATTATACCATCAAACTCAATGACATCAAGCCGGTCTTTCTGACCCATACCAAGGACCACGACAACCCCATGACCTACGGTGTTTTCACCGAAGGCAACGGCCAGCCCAGAACGTGGCTTGCCCGCCGTGAGTTCAATCTGAAGATGCCGGAACTCGCCCGCCGCGAAATCACCACCAACATTACTCTGTACGATGGCGAAACGGTGTTGATCGGCGGCATGGTCGATAACGAAACCAGTACCCGCGATGATAAATGGCCGTTCCTGGGCGAAATACCTTTTATCGGTAATTTCTTCCGGGATCAGCAGAATAATATATCCAACCGCACAATGCTCATGTTCATTACAGCACGTTTGATGACCCCCAAAGGCACGCCGTGGAACCCGGGCTCGACCAAAAACCGCGGTTTGGTGGATTTCACGCGCTAAAAGCAGAGGAGTTTCGATTAGACTATGAGCAAAAAATATTTGAAAATGCTGTTTGCCGCCGCGGTATGCGCCGCCGGTTTGGTGATGTCAGCCAATGATGAAAAACTGGCAGCCAGCATCAATACAACGATCGATGCTTTCAGCGTTGATAAGCAAAAAGAAGAGGCCGCCGCCAAAGAATTTGTCAGCAAGGCAACCGAGTTGTTTCTGGGCGGACAGTATCTGGACGCCGCCAAGAATTACGCCGATGCCGCGCGCATCTATCAGGCATTGATGCCCAACAGCGAGTATTTTACTGATAAATACAACAAGACCCAGGAGATGATCGCCAAGGCGTATTATTATCTGGCGCAGGAAACGGCGCTCAAAGCTCACGAAGAGGCCAACGCCAGCGATTTGGACAAGGCGATAGCTCTCTGCAAAGAAGCGATCAACATCTATCCGGCATCGGCCAAAGAAATGAACGACCGTATTGCGGTTTATGAAAAGATGCGCGCAGCCGCCGCCAAGCGTACAGCGTTGGGTCAGGCCAATATCATACCCGATTTCACCAACGAGCAATACCAGATAAAAGTGTTGCTCAAACAGGCAAGATTGCTCTTTTACACCGGTCAGTACGAAACTGCGCGCAAGCGTTTTCAGGAAGTGCTGTTTATCGACAATATCTGCCCCGAAGCAGTACAGGGCATGAAAGCTTGTGACGAAAAGATCAAAGCCGCCGGCGACAACCGTTTCCGCCTGACACATAAACGTGCTATTGTTGAAGCGGCATGGGGCACCGTGCTGCCCGCGATCAAAAAACAGAGCGAAGACAAAAAAGTAGCAGACGTTTTTGATATCAAAAAGAACTTTGCGGTGGAAGAAGATAAAGAGACCCAAAAGATCCGCGAAGAGCTGAAAAAAGAGTACACCGTGACCTTTGACGGCGACTCCAACAACGCCGGTACTCCGCTGCCGGAAGCGTTGAAGTATTTGCGCGATAAGACCAAAGTGAACTTCTTTTTGTATATGCCGTCAGTAGCGCCCAGCGCTCCGGCGGAAGCTCCGGCAAATGACGCCGGCCAGCTGGGCATCACTCAAAATCAGGGCAATGCCGGCGGCGATGATGACGACGACGATGACGACGACAGCGGCAATGCTCCGGCACCGGCAGTTACGCAAACAGCCGCAGTCGCCAGCAGTTACCCGCTGGTCAACTTGAGCTTGACCAACAAACCGTTGAAAGAGATCATTGATTTGTTGGCAAAGAATACCAACATGAAGTATAAAATCGAAAAGAATGCGGTGATTTTTGCCCCCAAAGATGCCGCGCTGGACGATATGCAGATTCAGGTGTTCCCCTTCGACGAAGCCATGCTCACAGCGCTGGGCGGCAATCCCGAACCCGAGTCGATCATGGAGAATTTGAAACTTGACCCCAACACAGATCTGGAATTTCCTCCCGGTGCCAAAGTCATGTACGACCCCAAGTTCCGTTCGTTGATCGTTTTGAATACTCCGGAGAACTTGAGCAAGATCGAACAGACTTTGCTGGCGATCCGTCAGCAGGATCCGCCGGTGCTGGTACAGGTGCAGGTCAAGTTTGTTGAAATCGAACAGGATGACCTTAAAGAACTTGGTTTTATCCAGTCTTTGGGCCGTCCCAACGGCGATACCGGCGGCAACGGCAGACCCTCTGGCGAAAATAACGGCCGTTTGCAGTTCGATACCAACGACAATGTGATCAACAACTCCGGCAAGGATACGGTAGTTTTCTCCCGTTCCGAAAACAGCTACGACTACAATCTGGTGGTCAATGCGGTCAATCAGATGAACACCAAAGATATCCTTTCTTCGCCGAAAGTCCTGACCGACGACGGCAAAAAAGTGACGATCAAGATGGTGAGCGAACGCTACTTTGCCTGGGAATGGGAAGAAGGCGATACCGAATCCAGCACCGAAGGCGGTGTGACCATTACTTCGGTAACTCCGCCGTGGCCTGAATTTGAAAAGCAGGAATTGGGTATCACTATGGAAGTAACGCCCAAAGTCGATAAAGAAAACCGTTTGATCATGATGGATATCCAGCCGTGGGTGACCGCTCATGTGGGGTGGACAGTCTATCAGTATATCGACGAAAACGGTACTGAAACAGAAATCACCCGTCCGATCATTTCCGAACGTCACACCAGCACCAACGTTACGATCTACAACGAAGAAACGGTGGTCGTGGGCGGCATGATCAAAGACTTTACCCAAACGATAAACGACAAGGTTCCGTTCCTGGGCGATATTCCGCTTCTGGGTAATTTCTTCAAATCCAAGTCCTCGACGGTCAAAAAGACCAATCTGCTGATCTTTGTAACGGCGCGTATGCTCAAGCCTAACGGGATGCCGTACTTCCCGTCAGACACGGTGGGCAAGCCCAGTTCGGCGGGTATTGGCGACATTTATTGACAGTTGTATAAATCAGGCTGTTGCAAGATCTCTAAAAGGGATCGGCAACAGCCTTTTTTTGTGGGGAAAATATGGGAGAGTATGGGAGAGTATGGGAGAGTATGGGAGAGTATGGGAGAGTATGGGAAACTGGTGCGATAGTGTGTGTGGCGGCTGGCTTGTCCTCCGCAGCCTCCGGCGTAGGAGGATGCCGCCTTTCGCCGCATACGCCCGGCTTCGTTACACTACGCCGTGGCAAGCGGGCAGTATTTATTTAAACAGTCAACGACCATACTCGCGTAAGCGAGCAACTTCACGCTTGCTTTGTCAAAAGCAAGCTCTTCACATCTTCACCCGCCGC
>JAFVQX010000124.1 GCA_017504585.1 Lentisphaeria bacterium | reverse complement strand
TATTATGTGAAGTCTTTGAGCAGAAAAATACAGATTTTTCCATAAAAACCTCTTGTTAAACTTTTTTAAGGTATTCTTTAGTTTCTGCAAATAAACATATTGCGCAAACCGATCGCTTAACATAATACATATTATGCGAAGTTTTGCCGTTTTACTTTGATCGAACTTCTGGTAGTTATTGCCATTATTGCCATTCTGGCGGCGATGCTGCTTCCGGCGCTTTCGGCCGCCCGCAGTTCAGCTAAAAGTTCCGGCTGTATTGCCAACCTTAAACAGATCGGTTCCGCTATGGCCATGTACTCCGATGAACACGAGGACTGGGTCTGTCCCGGACGCGGCGGAAAAAATAATTCCGATATAAAATGGTACAGCATACTTGCTCCGGCAAGTGGAGCACCATACGGGATAAGCTTCAAAAATGATAAGGGCGGCCCCAACTCGGTACTGCTCTGTCCCGGCGAATCCAGAACTCCCGGCAGTTATAAAAATGATTATAACGAATTCAGTTACTCGCACTATGCCTCCAATGTCTATGTTATGGGCAATATCGGTATGAGTAAAAATGGTTCGCTGGGGCGTGGGTATCTTTTTAAAAACCATCAGTTCGAAGACCCCTCCGCAGTCCATGCCATAGGCGATAACGCCCATCCGGCCGGGTTCAGCTTTTCTTATGTTGCCATGTTGAGTTTCCGCCATGGAGCCGGAGATCCCCGCAAGCAGGCTGACACATCGCCGGAACCGACCGGCGGCTTATGCAACATGCTCTTTTTGGATGGGCACGCTGAAACTCTGACGCTGGAAACTTTGCTCAATGGTAAAGGTATGGGGTCTGCCGGGTATGTAAACAGACCGGGAACCAATAAAGCGTTTTACGGATACCCGGCCATTAAAGGTGTTGCACCGGTGCCGGTTGACCAGCAATAGGACTAAACGATCTGATTTCAACTCAAATCCTCCCGCATACAGATTGCAGATTTGCGGGAGGATTTTTTTGCACCAGCTACCGGTGCTGCCGTCTTAAATTGGTTGCCGGTATATTCATGCTTTCGCGGTATTTTGCCACGGTGCGGCGGGCGACATCCACCCCCTCGGCAGCAAGCATATCGGCAAGGGCGGCATCAGAATATGGTTTGGCAGGATCTTCGGACTCGATCAAATCCCGGATGCGCGCTTTTACTGCGCGGCTGGAAAGATCATCGCCCTCCTGATTTTTTACTCCGGCAGTAAAGAAGAAGCGGTATTCTTTGAGTCCCTGCGGGGTATCCAGATATTTCAGACCGTTTTTTTCTGTACCCACGGCGCGGCTGACGGTGCTTTCGTCGATTTCCAATTCGGCAGCAACTTCCACCCGGGTCATGGGTTTGAGAAATTCCTCGCCATAGCGGAAATAATCCGCCTGTTTGCGGGCGATAGCCAGCGTTATACCACGCAGAGTATCCTGACGTTTTGCCAGGGCTGCGATCAAAGTTTCGGCCGACAGGAGTTTTTCTTTAAGATATTTGAGTGTTTCATCGTCCAATGCGGGATCCTGCAGCATTTTCAGGTATTTCCTGACCACCCCCAGTTTGGGGATGTAATTTTCGCGCCCGATGACTTTAACTTCGTCATTTTCCAGCTCAATGGACATTTCCGGCACGATCACCTGATTATCCTGCGCTTCGGTCAATCCGGCGGCAGGTACGGTGTTGAGTTTTTTAAGATCGTCCAGAAATTTATAGAGTGTATCAAGGTTCACATGCATATTTCTGGCGATCTGGGGCAGCTTGTTACGCGCCAGATCCTCCTGATAACAGGTAAGCAAAGTATAGATGCGTTCATCGGGGTAGTTCAGGCGCTTGAGCTGTAAGATCAAAGATTCCACCCCATTGCGCGCTCCGATGCCGGGGGGATCAAAGCTTTGCAATATTTTCAACGCTTCGTTCAAAAGCTCCATGGAAATATTTTCGCACATGGCAATATCTGCCGGATGTGTCCGGAGAAAACCGTTTTCATCCAGTTTGCCGATCAAAGTTTCCAGCGCGTTGTGCAGTTCCGGATCAAGCCCGGCATTTTGCATTTGCTCATACAACAGATCAGTCAGACTGTCGCCGGATTGATTTGCCGCGATATTAAGATCGATATTTTTCTGCCGGAACCCGTCAAAGTCCGGATCGCCGGACGAACCTTCTGCAAAGTAATCATCATTGAGCGATAACTCGGCAAAGGGCATATCTTCCGGCGAATTTTCCAGCTCGCTGGCGTCGGCGGCAACCCCGGCAGCGGCGGCGGTGCCGTAGGTATCTCCGGCAAGAGTTTCCCGCCCGGGGGAGAGAACTTCCAGCAACGGATTGTCTGCCAGTTCTTTTGCCAGCAAGGTTTCTATTTCCGGCAAAGGCTTGACCAGCAGATCCAAACCCTGAAGCTGCGCCGGAGTCAGAGTCTGGGTCTGGATTTGAGTTTGCTGTTGTCCAAGTTGCCGGGAAAGAAGATTTTCCATAAAAATATATACAAAAAAAACGATTATTTGCGTTAAAGGATTTGAATTATTGCAAAGATAATATAAATTTCAATATGATATTTGCAAATTTTTTTTATTAAAAGGAGAACTTTTGTTTTGGAGAATTGTTGTACGGGAATAACCGCCCTGGGCAGCGGTTCCAGCGGCAATGCTTTTGTGCTGCACAGCAAATACGCCAATTACCTGATCGACGCGGGCTTTTCCCGCAAAGAACTGTGCAAACGTATGGATATGTGCGGTATTGCGCCGGAGTCGATCCGGGGGGTGATCATATCGCACGAACACAGCGACCATGTGAAAGGCTGCCGGGTTTTTGCCGATGAATTCGATATTCCGGCATACGTAGCTTGCGGCATAGCCGGCTATCTGGAGAAAAAAAATCAGCTGCCCAGAAAGGTCGTGGAGTTTATTGCCGGCAGTACCTTTGAACTGCCCGGAGTGCAAGTCAAGACTTTTCAGGTATCCCACGATGCGCTGGAGCCGGTGGGGTTCAATTTTTTGCTCAGCGAAAACCGCATCGCCGTAGCTACCGACCTGGGGTGTATGGAAAAGAGCATAGTCAACGAACTTTACAATGCCGATATATTGGTGCTGGAAGCCAATTATGATTTGAAAATGCTGCTGGAGTCCGACCGCAAAAACTCCCTGAAACACCGGATCATGGGGCGCTCCGGCCATTTGGACAACCGCACGACCGCCGAATCGCTGATAGAACTGCTGGGCCCCCGCACCCGTTCATTGCTGCTGGCGCATATCAGCGGCGAATGCAACGACCGCGATCTGCTGGAAAAACTTATGAAAGAGCAATTAAATAAACTCCATCGTAACGATATACAAATGCGGCTGCTGCAACAGGACGGTCCCGACGTTGGCTGTTACGCATAAAATAAGGATAAAGCTATGGAATTGCAAGAGTTACAGAAGATCGCCGGTTTGATTCCCCCCGTAAAGGATGAAAATGGCAATGCCATTGACTTTGTCATACTCTGCCGCCATTGCGGAGCCGAACTGCAGATCGGCAATGTGAAACCGCTGACCAGAACGGTTTGCCCGGAGTGTCATCAATCTCTGGTGATACCCCAGTTTTTCGCCGATTTATTGATCGAGAGTTTCTGTGCCAATGCGCTGGATAACTTTGTGGCCAAAGCCTATTCGCCGGTGCTGAACCGGGATGTGGCGCTGAAAATCAGCAAGGCTGCATCCCAGACTTTGAGCGGAGTGCGTTTGCTGGATAACGCCCGCACGCTGAACATTATTGACCACCCCGGGATCATGCCTGTTCTGGATGGCGGCATCTGGAACAATTACGCTTATTACGTCATGCCATGGATGGAACGCGGTACTTTGGCGGATGTGCTGAAACTGCCGCCGGACGATCGTTTTACCACCCGTCAGACCATCTATCTTATGGTGCGTCTGGCACAGGCATTGCATACCGCCGAACAGCGCGGATTCGGGCATTATGACCTTTGCCCCGGCAACATCCTGATCAATCAGGAGTGGATGGGGCATTTGACCAATTTCCGCAGAGTGGATGAATATGTGGACTTTACCGACGATCAGGAAAATCTGAAACGTTTTGACAACTGGCGCTATTTCAGCAGCGAGATCCTGACCGGCGGCACGCCCTCTATTGACGACGATATTTTCAGTTTCGGGTTGATCCTGTACGAGCTTTTGAGCGGCAAATATGCTTTCGGCAATGTGGAAAGCCCCGGCGAATTACTGGATCTGCACCACCACACCCCGGATTGCGCTGCGGTACGGCATCACCCCGCTGCCAACCACGAAATAGCCAACATGGTCCACGATATGCTGTCAGACAAACCGACACTCCGCCCCCGCTACAAAGATATTGTGGAAATTCTGGAAAGACACTTCGAAAAACTTTTGTGATTTTATCCGCAGAACTTTTGCAGTATGTCATGCGCCGCACGCCGGAACAGAGCGTTCATAAAAAAACTGCTCTGACTTGCACAGACAGAGCAGTATGATTTTTTGACCAATATCAGCTGCCAACCGTTATTTTACGGTGTTGGTCAGGGTCACGACCTTACCGTCGGCAAGGTTGCGGACAACGGTTTTGACTTCGCCCGCTGCCATGTTGACTGCGGCAATGTCGTCGATGACCAGTTTGCCGTTGGCATCGGTGGTGTAAAAGTCGCTCTTGGGCAGACGGCTGCCCTGGGCATCGGTCATGGTGATCTCCAGCGGGATATACGCCTTGACCGGGTTGTTGTTTTTATCAGTTACTTGCACCGTCAAAGTATATTTTTCGCCCCGTTTGGCCATGGTTTGAACCACATTGGTCTGGGCAATGGCTTTATCCAGCAAAAGCACCAAAGCTCCGTCGGCGGGGGCAATATCCACGCTGTAAGTAACATTTTTGCCGCTGCGTTTCAGATCTATTGCTTTATGCTTGACCAAATCGTAAGCAGCTTGAGCATTGCTCTTTACGGTGACAGTTCCGGAATTGGGCAGACCTTTTTCCATAAGCCGCTTCCACTGCCCGAGATAGTTGCCGAAGGTACGCTTGTCGTTGATGGCAAAGACGTAATCGGCTCCGGGAATACCCCGGCGGTAAAGCACGATATCCTGATTGCTGGCACTCATGGGCGAAGTGTAGACCTCTTTGAGCTGGGCGGCGATCTCTTTGCCCAGAGCCTGCAACGCCTTTTTGCTGCCTGCCGGGTCGGCGGAACGGCGGGCAACAGATTTGATCCGCAAGTCCACCATCAAGGCGGGGGTGGTGTATTCGTCGCCCACTAAAATCACGCCTTTTTTCTGCAATTGCTGCAATTTGGCAAGCACATCTTTGGTAAGAACTTCCGCGCCGGGGATAAAAAGCACTTTGGGCAGAACCTTGACCCGGTCTTTGGTAAAGTGTTCTTCATAATAGATTTTAGGCTGCAAATGCGCCCATTGCAGCGCCAGATGCAAGTCGGCAGCCCACTTGTTGCTCCAGCCCTGGGCAAACAAGCCGGGGGAGTACAAACTGGCGGTGTAGCTCTCCAGAATAGCGATTTCGGGAGTGTATTCGGGGACAGTTTTCAAAACCGGCCCCAGGGGTTTCACAAGATAGTTCATCACTTTCTTGAATTCCGCCTTGGTCTGGCTGTTGGTGTAGCGGTAGGAGTGATTTTCGGGGGCAAAAAGCGAACCGCTGCCGTGGTACATGATCGCATCCAACCGGCGGGAGAGCTTGCTCCACAGCGCCTCGCGGAAAATATCCGGCGGAATGGTCACAAATCTGGCTTTGCCTTCTCTGGAAAGCCATTCCGGGGGATCATCCACCTTGACATTCATGGGGGCAACCTGACTGCGGTAGCAGATGATCTGGGTCATGCTGGAAATTTTCTGACCGGGGTTGCCATCCGCCATGGCAGCGACTTCGTCCGTAGCTTGAGCGATCTTGATGGGGTCGGGATAAGCGTAGGTCCACTGACCCAGCATATCCACATTGCCGCCGGAACCCCACAGCGGCGGGACCCGCACGGCAGGATCGTAAAAGGTGTTGAAATCTTTGCGTTTGATATTTTTGTGCAAAGTATCGTGCAAAAGCGTGTGCATGGGGTTCCAGCCGTCACCCTCACGCCAGAACCAGCGGTAGAAGACCAGTTCCGGGTCATTTCCGTCGACAATCCTGTCCCACGGAAAGTTGGGGGTGCTTTTGTGTGAAATGGGGTATTTGCCGGTAACTTTTTTGGGTATATCGTACCCGGCATACTTTTTGAAATTTGCCGGTTCTGTGCCGCCGAAAGAGGGGTTGGAGCTGTCCCGGACTTCGCTGTTGAGCAAAACGTATTTCCAGCCGGGGTGATCGCCGATGACTTTGGCTATGCTTTCAGCCGCGGCGGCAAAGTCGGCACGGGCTCCCGGGTTGGAGGCTTCCAGATTGGCTCTGCCGTAGGGTTTGCCCTGCCGGTTGGTACGCAAATAGCGTTTGGGCAGCAGGAAACGGTATTTGGTAACTACCGCGCTGTAAGCATACAAGCCAAGTCGCATGTGGCGGTCAAGCCGGTTGATCAGATCCGGCCGCATGGCATCGCTTGCCAAGCCCCGGATGGGGAAAATGCCCACGCTCTGATGGGTAAAACCCGCATCTTTGACCCAGACAGGATTCTGACCGCCCCACAGGATCACCGGCATTGCATTTCCCGGCTCCGGAACAACAGTTATGCAGAAAGCCCCGGCAGCGATCTCTTTGCCCGCATTGTCGCGGACGGTAAAAGTTGCCGGGTAGTCTTTTTCCAGCAAATATTTATCAAGCTCGAAACTTACATCGATGGAGCTGTTTGCCGGAATCAGTTCAACTTTTTTTTTTACCGGAGCCAATCCGGCTATATTCATTTCAACGGTCACATCTTTGAGTGCGGTCAACGATGCGTTCTGCACTTTGGCCACTGCCACCGGAGTTTCGCCCCGTTCAAAGACCTTACGGTGCATGGCGCTGGGCACTACGGAAACCGGCGTGAATTCAGCTTCTTTGATCACGATTTTTTTGATGCTGCCGCCAAAGGGGTAATAGTTGGAGCCATGACGGTCGCCAATGGTAGTGGGCAGATTAGCCGGAGCCAGACTGCCGGCCGGAACGACACATTCACCAATGTTTTCGCCATCGAGAGTAAAGACCACCTTGCCCGTGGCGGTGAAGAGCATTTTCAGGTTGTAGAATTTATCAAGTTCCAGCGTCAGATCACGGCTGTAAACTTCTGCACTGTTCTTGCCGAAACCGAAAGCTGCGACCACCCGGTATTTATTGCCGCCGCGGGGCTGGATATTGACCATAAAACCGGTGTGGCGGGGCATATCTTTAACGCCATTGCCGGGGCGGGCAACGTATTTGCTGTCAATGATCATAGAGGGATTGGTTCTGAAACGCTTGAACTGGCTGCTCAAGGCAAATTCAGTTTCCAGCTCAAAAGCTCTGGCGGGCGTGTTGGCGGGCTCGATTTCTTTGGTGGTAATGCCGCCGGCACCGGCAATGCCGCTGCTCATGACCGTAACTGCTCCGTTGGCAACTTTGGTGTTTTTGCCCCGGATAAACATATCTTTATAAGTTTCGGGCTGGCTGAAATCCCAGTTCACCAGCACCGTGCCCGGTTTGACCGAGCGGTCTTTGATGGCACCGACAGCAACTTTGTGCAAGGTTCCGTTCAAAGGTTGATAGCTGGAACCGATGCGGTTGCCGAACGCAGTGAGCAGTCCGGAAGGGGCAATGTTTCCGGCAGGCACGACTGTTTTGCTGATAAGTTTGCCATCCAGATAGTATGCGACCTGTCCGGCAGCATTGAAATCAAATTCAAAATGATACTTTTTGCCGACTTTTATCGGCATGACATTGCTGTAAACTTCCACGCTCTTTTCGCCGAAACCGAAGGCTGTATAAGCCCGGTAGCCCTTGCCGTACGCCCGCAAAACCACCGAAAAACCTTTGTGATACTTCTGCTGTTTGTCATTGGGCAGAGTAATATATTTATTGTCAAAAACATAGCGGTAGAACTGCCCCTTCGGAGCGGCATCCAAAGTAAAATCCGCTTCAAAGGTAAATGCACCTTCGGGGGTGAACTCTTTAAGTATCTTTTTGCTGGTTACCGCCTGATTTGTACCTTTGCCCGCCGTGGTCAAGCCCTTTTCAGAGAGAACGGCTTGCCCCCGCAGCTGTAACGGCAAATTTTTCGTAAGAACATCTTTTTGTGTAAAATCCACTTCGACTTCAGCTGCATTTACCAAAATACTGCCAAGAAGCAGAAGCACAAACAATGCTGTTGAAAAAAGTTTTTTCATCTCGTTGCTTTCCTTATATGTGATTATTTAAGAATTTCTATTTTTATCGGATGAGTGATGCCGCCGGCGTTGGCTACATCGCCAATACGCACTGCCAGCACATTTTCTTTGCCCCAGACCACCTCTTTGGTGCAATCCACGGCAAAAGGCTTGCCCACACCGGTTTGCCCCTGATCGTGACAGCCGAGATATTTGCCGTTGAGCCACACCCAGGCGGATTCGTCCACGCCGCCGAAGCTGATTTCAACTGCGGTATGATCCATCTTTTGGGGCATTGTGAATTTTATGCGGTACCAGGCAATGCCGTCAAAATCATCCACGCCCTGAAATTCCCAGTAGCCCATATCCATTTTACGCCATTTTTTGTCGTTGAAACGCACATTGAAGTACCCTCTGCGGTGCCCATCCTGACGGGGGTCAGTGGCAAACTTCCAGCCTTTAGTGGGCAGATCCAGGGTTTTGACCACCACGACTTCGTGGTCCCAGGTGTGGTCGTTGCGGATAAGTTTGATTTCCCGCTGGAATGGCCACGAGGCTTTGACCGCTATGTGCCGTATATCGGGAGTTTTGGCGTTGGCGGCAACTTTTTCCAGCAAAGGCTGAACCTTTTCCGGAGATTGTTTTGCCAGACCCGCCAGCGCTTCGGCGGCGGTGTACTGCACTGATGCATCGTTGTCATTAATAGCCTTGGCGAGCTGATCTATGGCTTTTACTCCATCGGCTTTGACCAGCAGATAAAGTGCGTAGCGCCGGATCTCCGGATCTTTGCTGGTCAGATATTGCCGGAAGCACTCCGGATTTTTCTCAATGGCGGCGCGGAACGCCCGGCGCGCTTGGATCCCGTCATTTGCCAGCGCAACAGCAATGCTGCAGAAAAACAGCAATGCAGATACCATGAACTTGAAATTCATTGTTTTTCTCCGTTTTTTAGTTTGCAAATTTCCTGCGTATCTGCGCGATACCTTTTCTATACAAGGGTATTATAGCATGTTTTTTTATTTTTTGCAACAGTCTGAATAAAAATAATGACAAGTAATCGTTAAAAAATTACCTGTCTATATTTCTTATATTGCTGACTTTTATCAATTCATTCAAATCAGTTATTTTCAATATGCCGAAAGGCAGCAATGCCATGGGCAGAGCGTCGCTGGAGCTTTTTACATATTCCATATAAGAATCGGGCAGATTTTCCAGCGTAGCGGGTATTTCGCCCAGAAAAGCCGCAAACAATGCCGTTATTGCCCCCTGACCCTGACCGTACAACTCCACGGTGCAATTCCTCGACTGCAAAAGTTTGACCGTCAAAAGCACATCCCGCACCCGTTTGCCCAGTATGGGTTCGCCCAGAAATTCCCCCAATGCAGCAAAGTGATAATCGAACTGATAGCGGTGGAAAAAATCCCGTTCTTCCGGCCGGTCGCAGCCGCCGGGTGTCAGTTCGCCAATGCCCCGGACATCCAAGGCACAAAGTGCTGTATCGTCATTCAGCCAATGGCTTTTCCGCAGCAGTTCGGCAGTTGCATCCAAATCGCCCACCAGCAGCCTGACCGCACTGTTTTCCACCATGCGGTAACACCCTTTATCGGGTCTGCCGGCTTGTTTGAGTACCGCCATGACCTGCCCCGGCTCTGACTCGATGCCGAATCTGCCGATATAGCGTTTTTCGCCAAAGAGTTTGAACTCCGGCCGCAGTACCCGGTAGTTGGGCACAGTCAAATCACCCACGGCAAGTTTTTCCAGCAAAGTTTTGCGTAAGATTTCCGGAGCCAATACCTTACGCCCGTCAGCGGCTTTCCGGCAATACTCCACCAGCAAATCGCTTTGCTTGCAAGTTTCAGGTATATTGGTTATCAAGCCTTTCGGAGCACAATAAAGTTCTTCTGGCGGGATTTGCGTTGTATCGCATTGTGCTTCCGGCAAGCTGGCAAGTTTGGTGTACCGGGCAAAAAACTCCATCATCTTCGCCCGGTGGGGTATGCTGTAAGTGTGCCAGCCGTTGCCGGTAAAAAGTTGGGCATCACCCACCTTGCCGGTCAGCGAATAAATTTTCTGCAGATCCGCCATGGCTTCCTGCGTCCCCCGGGGATCAAAAAAGTCATTGTCCTGCATCATGAGCAGTATGGGTTTGGGGGCGGCGGCAATGAGAAAATCCGCCATTTCCATATTAAGTGTCCCCAAAGTCTGGGGCAGCTGCTCTATATCGCAGGGCAGCTCGTTTTCTACATTACAGAGAAAACTTGTGATGCCGCAGCTCAACGCTGCCGCCGTGGGCCGGTCATCCAGTGCCATAACCATACTGCCCATGGTGCAGCCGCCGGAACAACCGGTTACGCCCAGAAAAGTTGTATTTGCTTCACTGCGGCTTTCCAGATAATCAATGCTGCGGATAGCGTCATAAGCCCGCCATGCGGCAAACTGCTCTCCGGCAAGTGCCAGCCGCCTGCCGAAGCTGTTGTGTTCCTGTGTAGGCGAAAGCGTGGTTTCCTGCCGCTCGCCCTGACCCATGGGGTCGATGAGCAAAACCGCATAGCCCAGGCGTGCCAGATCGCTGGCGATAGGCTGATAATAGCTCAATTTGCCACTTTCGCTGTGACCGCACAAAAAAAGTATCGCCGGGTGTTTGCCGGAGGTATTGGGATACATAAAAAGTCCGCTCACTGCCACGCCGGGGCGGCTGAAAAAATATACGCCTTCAACAACATGATCTTTTTCCTGCCTTTTATACACCATTTGAGCTTGCAGCGGAGTGCGTTCAGCAGGGAAACCGAAGCGTTTTCTGATTTCGCTTTTTACATATTTTACATAATTCCGGGCACTTTCAAAGGTGTTTATTTCTGATAAAACCTTTTTCCGCAAGTCGGAGCGTTGGCGGAAAATTCCGGTGTAATACTCTTGCAAAGCGTTGGCAAACGGTGTAAAAGTATTGCGGAAACGCTCCGGTGAATCAGCGGCAGCAAGCTCAAACATTTTTCCAACTCCTGTAATTTTCAGACCTGAAGAGAGTTTTTATTTTTTTATAGCCATATACAATACCAGCTTGAATTGACTTTTGCAAGAGAGTCTGAAAATATCTGTCAGAAATTAATTTGTAAACTCCATGCAGCATGTCATTATGTCCTCATTTGCGCCATCGTTGGCATAACATATAATAACACCGTCGATACAAAAGTCAAATTTTTTTAAGAAAAAAACCGATTTTCCAGAAAAAACTATTGGGTTTTTACCGGAAATGTGCTAACTTTATTGCATGCAAAAATCATATTGTCAGATGGGAGCATTTTATGAAAGAAGCTTGTATTACCGGCAAAAAAACTCTTTACAGCGGCAAATTCCTTGCTTTGGAACTTTTGGATTATACCAACGAGTTTGACCGCCAGCTTACCTGGGAATCGGCGGTACGGGTCAACTCCACTGCGGCGGTCATGATCCTGCCCCATATTATGCCGGATGACGAACTGGTCATCATCCGGCAATTCCGTCCGCCCACCGGACGCTATGTGTGGGAAACTCCCGCCGGTTTGATCGATCCCGGCGAAGACCCCGCCGCTGCCGCTTTGCGGGAACTCAAGGAAGAGACCGGGTTCAGCGGCAAGATCACCGGCATTCTGCCATTTTCTTTCAGCAGTTCCGGGCTTTCCGGCGAAAGCGTATATATGGCTTTTGTCGAAATCGACGGCAGGGATTATCCGCCGGAACGCCAGCTGGAAACTGATTTTGACGAGGCGGAAAATATTGCCTCATTCCGGGTAAAACGCACGCAGCTGCACGATTTTCTGCAAGATGCGGTCAAACGCGGCGACGGCGTGGACTCCAAACTTTTGCTTTACAGTTTCCTTATGCGCCATTGAAAACAGCTTTTCAGCGCGCAAGTTTTACCCGGTAGAATTTGTGGAGCTTGTTGGCAGCAAACTCCTGCAAGCGGCAGTTGAAACGTTTTTCGTAAGTTTGTTTATCTTCGTTGTGCCGCAAAACTGCCACGCTGCCGTCTGCCAGATTTTTTACCGAATTATAGGGTAAATCAGCGCTGATATTTGCCATTTGCGCCCCCCCCCGTTCGGCAATATAAAAGTAGAGCGGTGCCGGGTCGGAAGCAAAGGAGATGAATACTTTGTTTTCTTCTGCCAGTGTCCTGATTTGCAATGCGCTCTCCGATATCCGGTAATTGGGCAGCATGTACCACGGGTGAAAAAAATCATCTTCGTAGCTGGAAAGCTTGCTGCAATGCGCCGCTGCCGCCCCGGTGGGGATCAGCAGAAACTGGAAGAGTATTATCACCAGAAAAAACGCTGTTTTGTGGTATTTGCGCCAATTGGCTTTGACCACTTCCTTTATGCCGTCGATCACCAGCATCGCCAATACCGGCAGCACGGTGACGAATACCCGTGGGAAAGGCGCCCGGTGCAAAAGCCAGATCGCTGCAAAAGGCAGCAGCCAGACCGTATAGCGCAAGCAGCAGACCCGCGAAGGAGTTTTTATCCCCAAAAGCGCCACCGGCAGCAGCAGACCGAAACTTACTCCGTACATACCCAGTGTTACGACCGTTGCACCGGAGCAACTGGCAAAACCTTCACCCAATTTGAATGTATCGAGGAATTTTCCGGCAATACCCATATAAAATATTATCAGGCTTGCCGGAATTGCCGCTGCCGCGCAATAAAAACGTTTATCCTGCCAGAATTTTTCACGCATCCACGGCAAAGCGTAGATCAATGCTCCGGTGAGCATAAGCAAATTAGTAGGAACTGTCCCCACTGCCAGCAAGGCGGCAAGCAGATATATCAGCCAGCCGCGGGGGGCTTTTTCATGAAAAATATCATAAAGTCCGCTTAAAGCCATTGCGCAGAAAAGCCAGCTGGCTGCATATCCCCGCAGCGCCGTGGCGTAATTTATGAACACGCTGGATACACACATTGCCGAAAGCACCAATATTGCCGGGTAAAGAGCATTTTCATCCAGTTTGCGCCGCAGATTTATCAATATACCCAGCATACCCAGACTGCACAACAGCGAGAGCACCCGCCAATGTTGAGTCAAGCCCAGCGCACCGCAATCCACTGCGTTCCACACCTTGAGCATCATGGAATAAACTATCTGGTTATTGGGGATGGTGTAGGCAAAGTATATATCTTCAAGCTCCAGCGGCAGCACAAAATTCAGCAGCGTCAAAGCTTCGTCAAACCATAACTCCCGGTTTATCGCCCCCAGCGCCATCACGGCGCCGATAATGATGGGCAATATTCTGAAATATTTGTTCATCAGATCATCCCTTTATCTTTTTTAACGCCGAAACTATCTCTCCGGCAAGGTTTTCGCCGATCCCCGGCACTCTGCGGCAAATGGTTTTGACATCAACTTTCCGCAATTCCCGCACCGAACCGAAGGCTTTGAGCAAAGCAAGTTTGCGTTTTTCGCCGATCCCCGGCAGATCGTCCAGCAGCGATTCGGTCAAACGCTTCTGCCGCAGTTCCCGGTGATAACTTATGGCAAAGCGGTGGGCCTCATCACGGATGGCTTGCAGGACCCGCAAGCCGGGATTGTGCCGGTCAAGCACCAATGGTTCGCTGCGGCCGGGAATGTATATTTCTTCGTTGCGTTCGGCAAGACCGATCACCGGCAGTACGGGGCAGTTTATTTCGGTGAGTTTTTTCAATGCCGCATTCAGCTGCCCCATGCCGCCATCGACCACCAGCAAGTCCGGCAGGGGGCGATTTTCTGCCAGCAAGCGGGTAAAATGCCTGCCCACGACTTCCGCCATGCTGGCAAAATCGTTGGCACCTTCCACGGTTTTGATGCGGAAGCGGCGGTATTCGTCCCTTGCTGGCTTGCCGTCGACAAAAACGGTCATGCTTGCCACCGAAAGCTGCCCCAGAGTGTTGGATATATCAAAACACTTGATGGTTTTAAGCTCCATAGGCAGTTTCAGAGATTTTTGCAGAGCCGTCATGGCCTCCGGCCCGGTGTGGGAGGGTATGTAGGCATTTTCAAAACTGCGGTTTTTGGTGCCGAAAACCGTTTCCAGATTGTTCATCACATCCCGCCAGCGTCCGGCTCGCTCGTAATCCAGATTGGCGGCGGCTTCCCGCATTTTTTCCTGAACCGCAGCAGTTACGCTGTCAAGTTTGCCTGCCAAAACTTCCAGCATAGCATCGACTTTTTTCCGGTAATCACTTTGAGTGATCGCCCCGGTGCAGGGCGAAGAACAATCTCGGACAATGCGTTTCAAACAGCGTTTGCGGGTTTCCGCATCGGGGTAATTGCTGCGGCAGGCCCGCAAGCCGAAGTGTGCCAGCAGAAATTCCAGCGTACTTTTCAACGCTGTTCCGTGGGGGAACGGCCCGAAATAGGTGGCGTTATCATCCTTTTTTATCCGGGCAAGGGTCAAGGTGGGGAAGGGGTCGTCCAGCTTGATTTTCAGCAATAAATAGCGTTTGTCATCCCGCATAAGGATATTGTAGTAAGGAGCGTAATTTTTTATCAGCCGTGACTCCAAAATTAACGCTTCATCTTCGGTCTTGACCTGAAAAAACTCCCATGTATGTATAGTGTGGATAAGCTGCCGGAGTTTGACATCGGCTTGTTTGACCCTTCCGGGCTGAAAATAGGAACTCATTCTCCGCCGCAGATTTTTGGCTTTGCCCACATAAATAACGGTGCCGAAAAGATCCCGGTAGACATAAACTCCCGGGTGAGGCGGCACTTTGGAGGGCAGAAAATTTTCTTTGAGTTCGATCATAGAACCTTAAAACTTGGATGTCTCAAATTTTGCTAAACTGAAGTGTTAAATTATATCATTTACGATTGTAAATATATCACACAAGCTATGATTTGTCAAAAACGCCCAAACTATAGCGAGCCGCCGGTGGATACAGCGTGAGGCAAGGTCGAGTTTTGCAATGCCCTGCCCGAGG
>JAFVQX010000123.1 GCA_017504585.1 Lentisphaeria bacterium | reverse complement strand
GGTCATGATTATGACAAACGGAAAAAGCAGACTTTTTACACTGATTGAGCTGTTGGTGGTTATTGCCATTATCGCAATTCTGGCAGCGATGCTTCTGCCCGCATTATCAGCCGCCCGGGAGCGGGCGAGGGTGAACAACTGTATCGGTAAACTAAAACAGATCGGTCTGGCAGAAATGAATTACAGTACAGTCAATGCTGACTGGCTGGCGGTCAATTTCAATCATACTACCCAACCGGATGGTACTTTGGCTGCTGAAACCCGTGTCAAATTTGCTCCGTGGAATCTTGCCAGTCAGGGGCATTTCGGCGTGGATGTCGGTGATGGAGCAAATGAAGAAGATGAAAAGAAAGCTGAACGCACCCGGGAAATGTTGTATAAATGTCCCAGTGATAATACTTACTACACACCAAGAGCCGTTGATTGGTTCATATCCTACGAGTTTATTGCGCTCAAAGCCAATGGAGCCAAGGAAAAAAACAATACTTACTGGGGCTGCTGGCGGCGTGAGATCATCGGCCGGGACAATCCGGGGTGTGCCATTGCTTACGATGTGGCGTGGGGGTATAAGGGCAGCGGCGTTTCCCCCGGCGGCAGAACTTTGACTGCCGGAGTTTACAATCATCCCGGAGGCTGTAATGTATTATACATGGGCGGCTATGTAAAAAGTTTGAGTTTCGGAGAAAATATCCGGAGCAAAGGCGGCGCTTATACCGGTAACGGTTATCTGTTGAATGTTATGGATGATATAAAATATTGAGGTAAAAATGATTAGTTGGAAAAAAATATTACTTGTTTTATGTGCATTGCAGGCAGTTTTATCGGGATTTGCCGATGATGCTGTTTTCAAAAGTACGCAAGCGGTTGACATTATCCCCAAACAGGCTTTGGAGATAAAAATCCCGGCATTTGAACTTAAAAATAATGAAAGAGCCGTATTGCGTTTTCAGGTGCGGCGCGATCTGCTTTCCGGCTGGGATAATACACTGAAAATTTATTTGAACAATGTGCGCTTTGATAATGAAAACGGTATATTGCTGAATCGTCCCGCGAAGTTCAGTGCCGGACAATATAAAAATCAGCGTTTCCATGATCCCCGTGGATTACTGGTGTTTAATACCAGAGAATGGGGAACGATTGACGGTTCGATAAAATCTGCCGACCAGCGGAATCCGGGCTGTTTTGTGGAACTGGATATAACCGATTATGTTTTCAGCGGTAAAGAGAATATTCTCAAATTTCTTGACAGCGGCAAATACAAGTTGATCATGCAGAATTTGAGTATCCGCAAAAAAAGCGGTGTCAAACAGCTTGCTCCTGATGGTTCTATTGCCGCATCAATGGTTTTGAGTGAAAGTCACCGGGTCAATGGTGTGCTTGCTTTAACCGGAAAAGGTACTTTCAAATATACTTTTCCCGCTGTGAAGGCACTTGGCAACAGCAAGCGGATCTTGCGTTTTCAATCCCGTATCAACGGCAACAGCGGTTGGAACACCTATCTGACAATTAAAGTCAATGGGAAACCGGTGAACGTTCAAAAAAGTGATGGTTCGAGCCGTTTGCTGAATCGTGGGACGGTTTTCAGCAGTAAATCGTGGAAGAATCAGAATCTGGCGACGGGCTCCAACTATAATGTGTTTTTCTCCCTGTCCTTCAAGTCAATAGATCCGCAGATCATTGATAACGCCCAGAAAAAAGAAGCCAACTGGATGGTTCTTGATTGCACTGATCTGTGCGGTAATGATGCCGTGGAGCTGACCATAAAAAGCCAGTTCAAAGGTACACTGTATCTGCGTAATGTGGAAATGGGGGTGCTGGCAGATGAGAAAAGTCAGCCGCAGGCTTTGCGGATGAAGTTGAACGATGCCCGGAAAGTTATAGATCATAAAGTGTTGAAACACGGGGAGAAGGTAGTTGTTCAGCTCCCGGAGTTCAAAAACGATACCGGCTTGATGCCGGTATTGCGCTTTCAGAGCCGTATGGCTTATCCGGAACTGGAAGGATGGAATCCTTACCTTAATATAAAAATCAATGGTGAACCGTTGGATGAACAGGATAAATATGCTGAAAGCCGTCTGTTGAACCGCAACAATGTTTTTGCTGCCAAAGGGCATCCTGATCAGGCTCTTGCCACCCGGAGCAACTGGCTGACATTTTTTACCAATGATTTTGATAAGATCAACTCCGCATGGGTTGACGATGCAGAACAGGTAAAAGAAAATACCTGGTTTGTGATCCGCCTCGACGAAATGCTCAAACCGGGGAAGGGCAATACACTTACTTTTACCAACATGATGAATGATAAAACATTTAAGCATTTTGTGGAAGTAAGAAATGTGGAATTCGGTTATCTGCTGCCGCAGACAGATAATAAAGTCATCGTTCAGCCCAAGTTTACAGCAGCCGCCAAGGTCAAATTCAACAACGAAACTTTTGAGATTTCCCGCAACGGAGCTTTGAAATTTATGCAAGGCTCCATGCCGGTGATTATGGAGAGTTCTTTTACTTATCCGTTTGCCGGAGATAAGCTCAATAAATTTACTGCCGCTGATAAAGTGGAAGCCGCTCCCGGCTGGCAGCCGGTTTTTGACATTAAAAAAGATGGTTTTGTGATCAAAGCTGCGTGTAAATATTACTCATTGGAACGCAAAATTATTTTCAAAAAGAATTACATTGAATTTTTTGATAACTACAGCAATCCCACTTCTGAAGCCATGGGCATTATTCTGCGTAATAATTTTTACTTTGCAGCGGCTCCGACTGAACTGCGTTTCGGCGGTATTAAAACCAATTCGCAATTTGGTGTGAGCGGTATGGGGGCTCCAGCCAATCCTACTGTTTTTTCGGCATTTCCCGGTAAAAGTATGGGCGTTATGCTGATGGATACTGTGTCGCGGGCGCACATGACATCCAGCGGTTCCGGCAGCGGAGTTTTTTGGGGATCTGACTCTCTAGCATTAGATCCGAAATCCAGTCGCACGCTTCATTGGCGTGTTTACCGAACCGAAGGTGATTACTGGAGTTTTGTCAATCAACTGCGGCGGGATTTGAATGTGAATTATACCATTCCCGGATATGGGCATTTTGTTTCAACATACCAGAAACCGTTTCCGGACTGTTCATTTGTTTCGGACTTTTTGCAAGTTCTGGATCGTAAACGACCCAAATATATTATTGCGTGGCCGTGGTTCTGTTACTACGATGCGGCGATGTGTAAAACCGCTGACGAATGGCTGGCAGTCTTTCGCCGGGTTCAGGCTGATTTCAACAAAAAGTATGCCGGTAAACTCAATGCGGTGCTGACACCGGCTTTTGAACCTACTATTCAGCCGATTCCGCGTAAAATCAAGATGTTGAAGTATCCGCAGGATAAAGACCTTTATGATACAGATTGTCTGTCAGTCGATGCCCACGGTAAATATCGCTTTACCCGCCAATGGACTGTGGGCAAACCGGTTACCAATTACAGAAGTTATATACTCAAAGGTACCAAATACCACAAAAAATTCATGACGGGGATCAAAGGGGCACTCGATGCCGGTGCCGGCGGGATTTATTTTGATATATTCTGTACCAATTCATCCACTTATGATCGTACCGATGGTGCCACCGGCGAAATCGATAAAAAAGATTTTACCCTCAAACGCCGTTATGCTTTGGGGTTGATTCTGGAAGAAGAAACCAAACGCGAAATGATCGATTACATACTTAAACGCGGCGGAGTGGTCATCTGCAACGGTTTCCCGGCATGGGCAAGCATGGCGGACCGGCCGATTTTTTCGTTCTTTGAATGTAATGACTTGGATTTCAACAGTATGGGAGCCGGTCACCTTTGTGCCCCCATCGGACTTTCGGTAAGCTGGGTGCGCAGCGAAAAGAAAACCGGAGCGGATTTGATTTCAGCCATAACCAACCGGCTGAAAATCGGCGGGCTGTTTTACGCATACATTACTGAACTCATTGATGGAAAAGAAGCCTATGAGGCGATCAATCTGATGTATCCGATCACCATTGAAGAACTGCATCCCGGTTGGATAGTCGGCAAAGAACGGACTTTGGTCGCTGTTCCGGGGATATATACTGTCGGCGGCGGCAATCCGCCGGAAGTTCATCACTTTTTTGCCAGCGGCAAACGAAATACTGCTCCGGCGGCAGCCGAAAAACTCGCCAATGGCAAATATAAGGTGGATTTGAGTAAACTTGCTGACGGAGATTATGCAGTAATAGTTGTGAAATAACAAGATAAGTTATTATAAAACAAAATGGGGCTGTTGCAAAACCTCATAAAAGGTTGCAAATCCCCTGTTTTTTTTGTACAAATTTTTGTTTGCTGCCGAAAAAATCAGCAATCTTGAATTTATACGAGGTAATTTCAAAACTCCTCAAAAGTCGTCAAAGGCACAACCTTCGCACAGAACAAGGAGTGTTTTCGGCGGTTACCTTTCAGGTAGCCACCTCAAACTACCTTATCCTGTGCTGTGGTTTTGCTCTTTGCCTTTGTTTTGACTGACTTTTGAAATCACCTCTATACAACAACAATAAAAATTATTGCAGGTAAAACGTTGTATCTCTTTTATATAAAAT
>JAFVQX010000122.1 GCA_017504585.1 Lentisphaeria bacterium | reverse complement strand
GTATCTGTTTTAGTATTTTCGAACAAAATTTCGAGTTCAGACTACGCAATTCGAGCACAAAATTTAAACGTCTGTGGAGATGCCCTGAAAAAACTAGCTAGAATGATCTCTTCAGAAATGATGCAAAATGAAGAATCAACGAAAAAAAAAGAATTAACACAAGAGCAAATTAAGAAATATACAGATGAGTATAGTAATATAACAGAGAAGTATGAAAACCATATTAGGACATATTATAAGCAGACACTTTTTGAGGCAGGAAATGAGCGTATTACAGGGCTACGTTGGATAAGTTTAAAAATGCAAATTGCAGGAAGATACAGTTTGGCTTATTTTATTCCAACTTGTTTAATCATTTTTGAGATTGCTCTAATTTTTGATATGCTCGGGATATTTAACCTATTTTACATATTTCATGAATAAAAGTGGGAATGAGATGTTTTATGGGGAAAATTCCGTTGGAAATCCTCCATTGCCATATCATTTTTGAAGATATCTATCGCAGGTCAGCCTTCCAAATGTTCTGCATGGTCCACTTTGAGGCTGGTAAATTGCAATTCAACGGAATGCCGTCCTTTTACTCCACCTCAAAACCGTTCTCCGGCGAATCTTTTCGTTAAATTGCTACAAGGTGGCCATTCTGCAACAACTGCGAACATTTGAGCTCAAGAGAAAATTCGCAGAATTTTCTGCAACCTCCACCATCTTTCGCTAAAGCTGCGGATGGCAAGCCGTAAGGATTGCAATCCGCAGATTTTTTTTGCGAAGCAAAAAAGGAGCGAAGCGACTGCGAAGGATGCCTTCCATAGCTCGCAGAGCGACGAAGGGCTGTGCGGCTATGGATTGGAGAAAAAATATGTTTTACACATACATTTTACGCAGTATTTCCCGACCGGAACAGAGTTATATCGGCAGTAAAATCTCATATCTGCTGCCGATATAACGCTGACGGACTGCTTCAGGGAAGCCGATTGATTTTCCTGAAACAATAGATTTTATATTTTTCGGGCCCCCAAAAAATAAATCATTTGACATAAACACTGCTCTTTTATGCTCTTTTCAGTCGGCGTATATCACCGATGTTGTATGTGCCGGCAGGGCCAGCGTGATGCGGTCAACATTCCTGCCCAGCACTTTACCGGTAAACACATCCGTTACCACTTTGGCTTTGTGCGGAAAACGGATCGTTTTCTTGCCTGCTGTTGTGCTGTATAATGTGTAAATACCATACCCGGCAAACAGATTATCGTTGCCGTTGTGGTTGATGAACACACCCGATTTACGAGCCAATGCCCGCAGCAAGTCCGCTGTCAAATGGGTACTGCCCGAAAAATAAAGCTGCATATTGCCGACTTTTTTGCCCGCCAGTGCCGCTGCTTTATTATCAGCATAATGTCCCATTATATGAGCTTGTTTATCAACGACTGCAAAACGTGGATCGGTTGCGTATTCTGCACCGTAACTTAATTGCTGAAGTTCTCCCGGAGCAAAACTGGTGGCATCGCTGATGTTGACTTTCAATGCTCCGGAATTGATGCGTTTGAACTCCATGCCCAGCTCCCGGCTCATAAGTTCCGCATCAACATCCTTATTACGGCCGGTAAAAGCTGCTCCGTAAACGATCAATACTCCGGCGTTACGCTTTTTCAACGCCTCAAATGCTGCAGTGAACTCTTTGCTTGCGGCAAAATCTGCCAGAAAGATAAAGAATTTATATTTGTCTGCCAAACGGGGCACATCTTCCAGATAGATAAAGTCGCTGCCCGCACCGATCCGGGCAAGAGTTATCCGCTGGAAGAAAGTCAAGGGCCCGGTGATATTCTGTTCGCTGTGGGCGTTGATCTGCAATTTACCATCCTGACTGTAACGGTAATGAGTCAGCCCGGCTACCCGGTGGTATTCGCTGTCGGGCCGCAGATATTTCAGGGCTTTTTCGTCCACTACTACGGCGATTTCCACGCCGCTGGGGCGATTGCTTTCAAAGAGTTTCTGCCCCATGCTTTGTACTTTACCCAGATCCCGGCGGATCTCCGGCGAGGAAAAATCCCGGCTCTCGTGGATCGGCAGCATACAGACCGGCTGCCGCCGAGCCAGACTCATGCCCCAGTTGCGGCGAAGTGTGTTGGTGGTCTGAAATGCGTTGACAGTCTGATGGTGATCGGCTTTGGTGGTCAAATGGGTGCGGCTGTCATCCTCGATTATGGAAAATTTTCCGGCAGCGATCACCGAGCCGAACACCTTCATATCAGCCCCGGGTTCGCCGGGAGCCCGCACTCCGTAAGAGGGCGGCGAAAGCAAAAAATCTATATCCGGATTTTTCAGCAATTTATACACGCTGTTGTGCCCGGCTCCGTTTACGCAATAAGCCATATTGCCGTATTCAAAATAATAGCCGTAATATGCTCCGACCAGTTTGTTATACTTATTGGCTTTTTTGGCAGCATTGGCACAAATGGCTATGCAGTCGGCAATGGACTCGCTGTAATACTCTTCGTAAATGATTGCAGCTCTGTCTTTTACCGGGTCACGGAATGCTGTGCCCCGAGCGATGGAACGCTCTTCATAAGTGGGTACTTGGGTTATGTTCAGCTCCGGATAGCGTTGTTGAGCAAAGTTGAGAAAATCCCTTTGAGCCGCAACGCTGTAATCGTTGAATACTTTCCGTCTGCCCATGCTGTGACAGCCCCAGCCCTGCCATTCCAGAGGAATACCGCCCGCCATGTTGTAAGCAAACATCTTGTTGCCGAAATATTTTTCGCAATGTTCCACAAAGGCCTTGATCGCCGCTGCCGCATCTTTGCGATATTCCGGATCGGAAAAAGTCACTGTACTCATGTAATAGGGAAACACTTTGCCTTTGCTGTCGCGCGAAATACGTTCCGGATAGGCTTTATCGTACCAGTGCGGCGGCTGGCACCAGACCCATGCTGCGATCAGACTTTCCGGGTAATCCCGGATGATTTTGCAGATTATCTCGTCAATTTTGGTAAAATCATATTTGCCGGGGCCGACCCACCACTCCATAGTGCGGCTGCCCGCCAGAAATTCCCGGACTTTTATCGGCGAACCTTTACCGGTCAAACCGGTGGGGTATTTGGGGTAAAACTCGCTGAAAAATACCGGATAAAACACCTTGCCATCGACTTTGATGACCGGCGAATGACCGCTTTTATCTACGGTAACTTTGAGCGGTTTATGGCTGTTGGGGTACGGATTATCCGGCAAAGTTACCGCAATGGAGTTTTTGCTGGAGCTTTTCCGGTGATAGATTCCATACTCGATTACGCCATCGAATTTGCCGCCATATTCCGGGAGAGAAAATCCGTTGATTTCCACTGTGCATTTATTGTCGGAGCGTTCAAGTATTTTCAAATCGCTTAATTTTTTGCTGACAAAGCAAAGTGGCTGGGTGTCACGGGTGCGTTTTGCCTGATAGAGTCGGGCGTAAACGATCTCGTCATCGCCGATAGCCGGAGTGCCTTGCAGTGTCAGGTTCAGCCGGAAGGCTTCGCGTTTGTTGTCCGCCGGCAGCATGGCAGTTGCCCGGTAACTGCCCCGTGGTACCGCATAGTCAGTATAGGGCAGAATACAGCTTGAGTAAGGTGCATAAGGTGGTCCGTTACGCAAAGCGGTGTTTGCCCAGCTGCTTGCATCAAAGTCGGGAGCAAACCAGTTTTTTTCATTGCCTTTAAACGAAATTTTCTCTTTGCCGTCCACCGCCACAATGATATTGGAGTTATCACTGAAGTTGACCGTCAGATCAAACATAACTCCGCCGCTTAATCCGGTATTGGTATATTTTATTGCCAGAAGGTTTTTGCCGGTATGCAGATACTTGGCGACTTCCACACTTGAAGGGTACTGCCAATCCTGCGTCCAGATGCCCCGCAGTTTTTTGCCGTTGATATAGATTTCATCCACCTGATCATCGGCAGTTATCTGCAGCAAAGCACTTCTGATCGCTTTAGAAAGTTGAAACTCTTTCCGAACCAGCGAATGACCGACTGCGTTCCACTTGCCGGGAGCCGCTGCCATACGGCTTTGCCAATAGGGCATATTTTCATCCATCGGCAAATATTTTTGAGCTCCCGCAGACTCCAGAACTTCACTTTTCACCTGAAACTTGATGCCCGATGTGCGGTATTGCGGATGAGTTTTTTCAGTGGTTATCAGCAAGCCGGCTACCGGATTAGAAAATTTCACATTTAATCTGCCGCTTTTGCCCGTGTTCCAACTTCCGGCAAGCTGCCAGTTCTCATTGCCGTTGACTGCCGCTGCCCGGAAGCCTGGCAGACAGCTCAAATTTTTAACTGCCGATGAAGCATTTTCTGCTCCATAGAGCCAGATTTTATAGTTGCCAGCCGGAACGGTCAAGCTGGCATTATTTGCTCCCCCAGGCAGACAAAATACCCTTTTTTGATATTGGTCTGCTCCAAACTGGTAATGGGTTTAACACTTTTTGCGGAGAGAAATTCCACTTTTTTCAGCACGATCTTGCCGGGAAATTCATTGACCATATCCAGCCGCAGCTTGTTTACCACTTTGCTGTTGAGCCAAACTCTGGCTCCGCCGGGCACATTTTTGTTTATATCCAGCGTAATAGTATGTTCTTTGCCATCACTTACCAGCGAAGGCAGCATGAATTTGCGGCGGTCGGAAAATCCGTTGCTGCCATTGGCAAAGTAAAGTTCGCCGGAGGTTTTGCCCTTGAAGCCTTCAGCTGTGTAAACTATTCTTACTTTGGTAAAGTCCGCACAGTTGATATTTACTTTATTGTTGGCGATCTGGGAATCTTTGCCGGTAACTTTTAGCAGCAAGCCTTGCGGAGTTGAAGTCATGGTAAGATTCCGGGGACTGCCCCACGCCGGCTGCTTTTGTGTAAAATCCCAACTGTTTTTGCCGACTTCTTCATCGGCTATAAATTCCACTTTTTTCAGCACGATCTTGCCGGGATGCTGATTTACCAGATCCAGCCGCAGTTGTTTGATGCGTTTTTCGGCAAACCACATTCTCCCTCCGGCGGGCAGATCTTTATTGGCATCCAGAATCATGGTATGTTCTTTGCCGTCGCAAATCAGCGATGGTATACGGAAATATCCGGCTTTGCCGAAAACTTTGGTGCGTTCGCCGGTAAAAAAGATTTCGCCGTTGGTCTTGCCGGGGAAGCCGCTGGCAGTGTAGACGATCTTGATTTTAGGATATTTTACCGGGTCGATATCGGTATTGTAATTGCCGATGTTGGAGTCGTAACCTTTGATATCCAGCACCAGACCATTTTCTGAACCGATAGCGGTCAAATGGCGGGATTTGTTCCAATCCGGCTGTTCCGTGGTAAAATCCCAACTGGTTTGTCCCGGTGCTGCAATAACACTTATTGCCGAACTCAAAAAAGCGGTCAGAGTCAATAAACGGAATTTCATTTTTCTTTCTCCTGTTGATTTATTATTGTTACATTGCCTGTGGTTTTAACTGTATAATTGTTATTGCGGCACTCCACACTTACAGTGCCTTCGGCAGTTTTGAGTTCTACTGAAAAATCCAGTGGCTTTGCCAGTTTGCCCGGAGCAAATCTGAAAACTCTGCCCCCCGGTTCCGCCGGAGTCACTCCACCCAATGCGGTTACAAAATAGTAGAGCAAATGACCGCCCCAGGCGTGACAATCCGAGCGGCTGGGCTCCGAGCGTTCCGGAGTGGTGAAAAATCCTTTTTCCGGGAGCTCAAACCAGAACTCCATCATTTCCAGCGGATGCACAGTATCCTGAAAAAGTTTTGCCGCTTCAAATAAATAGTGCGAAAAATAAATGCTACACTGTGCAAGCTCCAATGCCGGATCAATCATTTTTTCGTAAAGCTCACGATTCCCCAAACCGCAAAGCAACGCCATTGCCTGAACATGCTGCGAATAATGCAAGTGATCGCAGTCGCAGCTGAAAAGGGCTTTTTCTTTTACAAAAAACTTTTGCACGATCATTGTCTGCAGCTTTTCCGCCTGCTTCCGGAGCTGGGCGGCAGTTGCCGGACTTTTCAGATATTCTTCCAGATGAGCTGTATCCTGCAACACTTTCAAACAGTGCAAGTTAAATAAAGCACCCGGCTTACCGCCAGTGGGGGGCACTCCCCGTTCCCAACCTGGCACCCAATCGTAGAAGTTCCAGCCATCGGGAGTATTGAATATACCGTCATCTTGCTGATATTTCTTTAATCCATGCAATACAGTCCGGCAGGCTGGCATAAGATTTTGCACAAACTCTTTGTCGCTGCACCACATGGCGTAATCGTGCACCATATTGATAAAAAAGAGGGAAAATCCTGGAATGAAACTTGCCTCCCGGGTCGGATACCTTGACTGGGTAAAACCCTCTTTATTGATCGATCTGGCAAAGGTGGGCAACGCTTTTTTCTGTAATGTGCAGTCCGGTGAAGTCACATAGTTTATCAAGGCTTCCAACCGCCCATCACCAATATACATAAGTTGTTCGTAGTGCGGACAATCCATATAGGTTGTATGCATACAGTTCTGCAAGGAATTCAAACAGATTTCCGCAACTGAATCAAACTTTTTATCCGCAAATTTAATGGGGTTGGCAAGTTTGATGCCGCTGTGAGTCTGCTCCAGCCGGAAATTTTTGATGGTCAGCGGTTCAGCGGCAGTTTCTATATAGCAAACCATATAACGCCCTGCATCCCAATCCAATACCGGGCAATGCTGTTTTTGCCCGTCAAAAATAAACTTGTCGCCGTTGCCAACTGCGTATTTGCCGTCGATCACACTGCGATTGCCCTTAATGGGCTTGCCGTAACAGGTTTTCCAGTTATCAGAATTTTCAAACAAACTTTCGGTCAGCATAACTTCCATGCTGGCTCCGCAGCCGCGTTCGGCATCAAAAATCGCCCGACCGCAAATGTAGTTGTTCAAATCAAAAAGTATGCGTATTTGCTTATTTGCCGGTATCGTAAGAGTTTTTCCGGCAATGAGCAAACTGGCATAATGGGCGGCTTCTTCATCGAAGACTTCATAAAACTTTGCCAGATGCCCGACATTCTGATCGCAGCTGCGTAATGTAAAATTGCGATAATCTCCGGCAAAGTCAAGGGGAAGTGTCCGTTTGATAAACCGGTAACCGTGCTGTTCAAAAAACTCCTTTTCGAGCCTTATTGCCGGATGCCACTGAATCTGATTTTGCCGGAAATCCACTGCCAGCCGCGGTCCTGCCATACAGCTCATGTGGAACTTGCAAAGCTGCCAACCTTCAAGCAGAGTATACTCGTAATTGCCGAGAGCACTGCTTAATGCCGCTGCCGCCGGGGAATCTATTGGACTTTGCAGAACAAAAAAGGCGTGTTTCGACATTTCACGGTATGCCGCATTTTTCAGACCGTGATTCCAAAGCATGACCGTCAAAGTGTGCTTGCCGCTGCTTAACTGTAATGTTATATCATCCAGCGACAGAATACCGGCGGTGTTCCACTCCGGACCGCAATGCAGATATTCATCATCCAGATAAAGCCGGTAACCGGCGATCCCGCTTACATAAAGCGGCAGTTTTTCGGCGGAAGCAAGCTCAAAATTACAACGCAGAAGTGCTGCTTTATTTTCTTCGATAAATTCAACTGCCGAAAAAGTCACAGCTCCGGATACCGGCAGCTGTTGTTCTTCGTATAAAGTATTGTTCATAAAAAACTCAAACCGGCGATTGACGATTTGCAGCATCAGTCGATCGCCGCAAAAAGATAAATCAATAAGTTATATCGTCAATGTATTCCATAAACTTCCACTGCAAAGCCTGCTCTTTATCCGAAAGGTTGCGATTGCCCACATGACCGCCGAAATAGAGGATATTAGCCTGGGTCGGGTGATTAGATGCCGGCGTGGGAGAAGCCGTTTTATTGCCCCTCCACCAGTCGCTCAAGGCTCTGTTGAAGTCAAACCAATATGCCCCGCCGGGATTATCCCGCCCGATCACCTGACGGGCGGTGGTATTTACTGTACCTTTAAGACCGGCTGCCCGGGTTTCGTTAGGGCCCCACCAGATGTAAGAGATACCGGCTGTATTGTCCCATACAGCACTGTGGGGCACATAGTTGGTACTGTCGCTGGGGCATTTGGCAACTTTTTCCAACACGGTGGCTTTATTACCGGCCACCCCCCGTTCTTCGTACCCGACATTGATAAAATCGCCCTCAATAAGTTTTTTGATAGGCGAACCCCATGCAGCGATCCCCACATGGTCGCTGTTGCCAAGACCGTCGTTGTGCATGGCTACGTAGCCAGCATAACTTTCAGCATACATAAAATTAGCCAGACCGATCTGCTTGAGTTTGCTTACGCAGTTGGCACTGCGGGCACGCTCACGGGCTGCAGAAAGTGCCGGCAGCAGCATGGCTGCCAGTATGGCGATGATGGCGATTACCACCAACAACTCGATCAGAGTGAATGATTTTTTCATTTTTTTCTCCTGTGATTTAATAAAAGATTTATAAAAATCATGTTCAATTCAACTTATAAACCGATTCCCGTTCCAGCAATGCCGGAGTTATCCGCAGATGACTTGCCGGAGCTTTACCGTCAATAAAAGTCAATACTGTGTGCAATGCCGCACCGCCGATGGCTTCTGCCGGATAACGCACCGTGGTCAGTGCCGGTGAACAGTTTGCCGTATAGCAGCGGTCATCAAACCCCACAATACTTAAATCCCGGGGCAAAAGCAGATTCTTTGCTCTTGCCATTTCGTAAATCATCAACGCCTGGATATCCTTAAAGCAGATCAATGCTGTGGCATGTTTTTTCAGTGACTCCTCCAGAAAAAATTGCATGATTTTGTATTCATTGCTCAAATCGGTGGGGTCTTCAGTTATCAACTGCAAATTTTTGCTGCGTAAAAAATCCATTGCCCCGGCAAAGCGGTCGTGGAATTCCCCCGGCAGCTCCGGTTTGACCAATGCCGCCATGATCCGCCGGTGACCATTGTTGTAAAGATGTTTGGCAACAGCATGACCGGCAGCATAATTATCGGGCAGGATGTAGTTGTAAAGCTCATGCTCACTGTTTATAAGCAATATATTGGGGCATTTTTTTGCCAAAGCGGCAAGTTTGTTTTCGTCAATATGATTGCCGAAGAGCAAAACAATATCATCTGATTTGATATTTTCTGCTGCCGCACCCGGCAGCTCATCACTGAAAGCCGTTTCCAGAACTGCCCGCCCAGTCAGCCCGGAGCGGATTATTTCAAAAATAGTGCGGTAAATAGGGTTTTGGTAGGAAGAAAAAGCCAGCAAAGCCCAAACTTTCGGCAGACATGCCACATTATCTCCAATACCGCTTTCGATGATCCTCAATGCGTCATCGGTCACAAAAGCACC
>JAFVQX010000121.1 GCA_017504585.1 Lentisphaeria bacterium | reverse complement strand
TGTCCGACCTGTCCGACCTGTCCGACCTGTCCGACCTGTCCGACCTGTCCGACCTGTCTGACCTGTCCGACCTGTCCGACCTGTCCGACGGTTTTACTGCCGATGCGGTTTATTTTCTGCCGGTAAAAACTTCTACACTTACACTGTTATCGACAGCACTGCCGGAGTAGATATACACGGTTGTACCGGGATACATCCTGGTTATTTTTTCTGCCAGACTTTTCCCCCGGATGAATACAGCTGTACTCATCCAATCCGCATCAAGAGCCAACGGCGTTATTACTGTTACTGCCAAGTGTTTTCCGGCTGGGTATCCGGTTGCCGGATCCATTATGTGGGCGTAACGCCGGTTGTTGTAAACTACAAACCGCTCGTAGCCGCCGCTGGTGGAGCAAGAGCCATTCTGCACCAGGATTTTCCGCTCGATTTTATCAGCCTGCAAAGGATCTCTTATACCGATAACGCTTGTTTTGCCCGGTGGATTGATTATCCGCAAATTGCCGCCTGAATCAATAATTGCATTGGTATTTTTATCCAGCAAATTTGCCATATTATCCACCGTCCAGCCTTTGGCGATGCCACCCAGATCAAGAGCCATACCGGGAACGGTAAAGTAAACAGTCTGTGCTTTATCGTTAAAAACAACTTTCTCCAAACCGACTTTTTGCAAAACATTTTTTATCTCTTTATCACCGGGCATTGAGCCGGTATGTTTGCGGTAAAAGCCCCACAGATCCATCAAAGGTTTGGCGGATATATCGAAAGCCCCTTCGCTGACGCTCCACGCCTTGCGGCACGCCTGCAAAAGTTTATATAGTTCAGGGGAACACTTGAAAGGAGCATTATTGGCATTGCAATTCAAACGGCTCAACTCTGACTGCACATCGTATAAATTGGCTATCGACATATACTTCCGACACTCCTGCCGGTAAGCTTTAAAGAGTTTTTCCGCCTTGCCTTGCTCCAGAGCAACAGTCAATCTTGCCACGGTGCCCATGGTGCGAAAGCTGTCGATACTTTTAACTTCTGTACCGCCGGGCAAACTTGTTGCGGCAAGCACTATTACCAAAAAAACAATAAACCTTGACTTCACAAATACCACCTTTGTTTGATTTTGTTTGAATATAACATAAAACTGCAAAAAAACAAGTTAGAAAAGACTAATTTGAAAAAAATTTGCATTTATATATATACAGTGTTATAGTATCAAAAATCTATAAAAAGCAACCATTTTTTGCGAAAGGTTTTACTATGGATGAGCTGCTGGGTATTCTGCTTTTTGCCGGATTTATTTTTCTGATCATATTCCCCATAATCTGCATGAACAAACTGCGGTCGATAAATAATAAACTTTCTGATATAGAGCGCCGCATAAACTTGCTGTATATAAAATCAACTCCACCTCCGGAACAAACCTTTGCCGATACTGCGGCTGCATCGGAGCCAAAGTCCTCCCCTGCCCCGGCGGTTGAAAGCAAACCGGCTGCCCCCATTGTTCCGGAAGAACCCGAGATGGAAAAGGTTATTGCCCCCATTGCTCCGGAAGAACCCGAGATGGAAAAAGTTCCGCCGCAGCCGCCGGTCAAACCCCAAACTTATACAGCTCCGGCAAAAACTTATTCAGCCGCGTGGGAAGAAAAAAGCGATAAAGTCAATCAGAAACTTTCGGAATTTGAAGAGCGTTCTGCCGCCGTTTTCCGCAAGGTTTGGAGCTGGATCTGCGTGGGCGAAGAATTCCGCAGCAAAGATGTTGCCAAAGAGTACGCCATTGCCACAACGTGGCTGATCCGGCTGGGGGTGATAATACTGCTTTGCGGTATAGGGTTTTTCCTCAAATACTCCATTGACCGCAACTGGACTCCGCCGGTGGTGCGGGTGATTATGATGCTCCTTGCGGGGCTTGCCATGGCAAGTTTCGGCTCGTGGAAAAGTCAGGGCAAATACCGCCCCCTTGCCATTGCCCTGGCTGGTGCGGGCTTTGTTACGCTCTATTTAAGCATTATGGCGGCGTATAAACTTTATGAACTTATCCCCCCAGTGTACGCTTTCGGTTTTATGATCGCTGTAACTGTGGGAGCCATGGCAAGTGCCTTGGGCACCAATGCGTTGCTGACGGCTCTGCTGGGTTGTACGGGCGGATACCTTACTCCGGTATTTATCAGCACGGGTTCCAACAATATAACGGCACTGTTTATATATATGACGATCCTGGGAGCCGGAACATTGCTGGTTGCCCGTTACCGCAACTGGGTATTGCTCAATGGAGCAAGTTTTATCTTTTACGCCATTATTGGCGGCATGGCAACGGGTAAATATATTACGCCCGAAAACGCTTTGCCGGTGATCGGACTTCTGGCGTTGAACTTTGCTGTTTTCGGCATACAAAACTACACCGCCTCCACCAAACGGGATATGACCTTTGCGGAAGTTGTACTCTTTTGCGGCAATATAATATTTTATCTGGCATCAGCACTGCCCATAGCTCACAAGTTTTTCAAAGCGTGGCAAATGCCCGCTTTGCTGACGATATTTATGGCTATGCAGGCAAGCGGCAAGATATTTTATATGGTCAGAAAAAACCAATACCTCTCATCAAAAATTCTGGCTATATTCCTGCAAATCGAGCTTTGTTTTGCTCTGGCATTGACCGTGCCGCTTCTGCTGGGCAGTCAATGGGTGATCGCCGCATGGAGTATTCTGGCATTTCTGCTGGTGGATGCCGCGTGCAAGATCCGCAGCAAAACGCTGTTGGTCTTTGCGGTGATAGTTTACATAGCTTCAGCATGGTTTGAAACCTATTCGCCACAGACTTTCAACGATGATTATAAATCCTTTATACCACAGCTGGTGAATATGCTGCTGACTGCGGGTGTATACATTGCCAGTATGACAGCGTCGGCAATCAAACTCATTAAAAACAGCGATAAATTCGCTCTTGCCGAAACGCAGACCACCAATGTAGTAAGCGGTTTGGGGCAAATCTTTATTGCCATATCTGGATTGCTCTTTTTCTATTGCTCAAGTTATGAACTGCATACAGCAATGCACTACTGTTTTATAACTTTCAAATCCGGTATTCTGGTAGCTTACTGGAGCATACTTGTTGCAGTAAGTGCGTATCTCGTACATAAATACAAACTTTTGCAGCTGCAATTTATTCCGCTGGCACTTTTGTTTCTGGCGGGGGTTTGGATGGTGATAAGTCACCGGGAATTCGGCGGAGCTTTCTGGAAAGGTTTTGCCTACACCCTTGCTACTGCCGGTATTTACATAGCGTCAACTGTTCTGGCGGCAAGAGAGTTTGCCAAGATTGCAACAGCAGAAACTCTTGCAGAAAAAGTCAGAAAAAATGCCCGGGTTATTTCCATAGTTCTATACTCCATTTCAGGAGTGTTGTTCTTTATTTACAGCAGTAAAGAGTTGTTCGACTGTTTGATTTGCTATGTGGCAAATTTCCGCAACGGCGGGCTTTCGGTCTACTGGAGTGCGTTGGCGTTTGCCTTGCTGGTGTGGGGCTTGCGTAAACAGCGTAAAGTTTTGCGGTTGTGCGGTATCGGATTATTTTTGACTGTGGCACTGAAGATCTTCTTCATCGACCTTGCCCAGCTTGAACAGATTTGGCGGATCGTGGCGTTTGCCGCTATCGGGGTAGTGATGCTCGTGGGGGCGGTGGTGTATATCCGCTGCAAAGATATGTTTATTGAAGAAAAGGAACAAAAATAATGTTTGCCAAATACCTTTTATTGTTTATCTTTACAGCAAGTGCAGTTCTTCCGGCTGCGGAAGTTGCCGCCGAACGCTACACCAAAGTCCGGAACGGCTCGCTGCCGAGAATATTTACCACCACCAAAAGTCAATGTTTCAGCCAGCTGTTGCCCCTGAACGGCAATCTGCCGGTGATCGTGCTGGATGAAGATATTTATAAACAGCTCAACAGCACTTATACCAATATAGCTGTTGCCGATGAACAAAATCAGCTCTTGCCCTTTGTGATACAAAAACTTTACAAATACAGCACCGTTACCAATTACGCCCCCTTATCCGGCAAGATAACCAATTTTGCCATCGACCGGCAAAAGAACGAAGCAGTTATTGAGTATGAGTTGAGCGGAAATGCGGCCGCAGCCATCGGCAAATTGTCGCTGGAGCCTTACGGCAGAAAAAAGTTCAATAAAACTATTACGCTGGAGTTTGACGATCAAAGCAAAGTGGAAAATCTCAAATTTTTCAACCACCAGAGCGTAGTGGATTTTGCCCGGCACACCTTTGAGTTTGCCCCCGGAAAGACAAAAAATATCCGCATAAAGATCGCTCCTTTTGCCGAAAAACACTCCCACGCCAGCCAACTTGTCCGCAGCGGCGATAAAGAGAATTTTACCGAAAAAAGAATTCTGACTGAAGAGCTGAATTTGCATAAAATCACTTTTTATCAAGCCCGCACCAAACTCTATCCGGCGTGGGAAATGGAAAAATCAAAACGCTTTCCGGTGCGGGAAATCCCCGGCAAAGCCAATCAAAGCGTGTGGGAGTTTACGCTTGACCAATACCCTGTAAAAGATTTGCAAATTATCAGCAGTACGCCCAACTATCACCGGAAATATGAGCTTGAATTCAAAATCAATATCAAAGGGACCAACCAGGAAGCCACGCTCTGCCGCTTCAACGGAGTGCTGAAACCCGGTAACAAATTGGAATTCAATGATATAAGAGCCGTCAGAGCGTTCCTGACCATCGAAAATCAATCTGATACTCCATTGACAGATGTTGACTTCAAGTGGATGACGCCGCAAGAAGGCATTATCCTTGACCCGGCAAGCGATGTAAAAGAGTTCAAACTCTATTACGGCGGCGAAGTAGGCAAAGTGCCGGAATTTGACTTCAAGCACTATGTTGATAAATACAACGGCAAAGAGTACACCTTCCTTGAGCTGGGTTCGGAAGAAGTCAATAAAGCTTTCAAAGAAGCCGATTACACCGCAGCAGATTTCCTGAAAAAGCTCCTGCCCTACCTGATCGGCATTGTCGCAATAATCATAGGTTTTGTAAGCTGCAAGATGCTGAAAAAGACGCAAGCATCAGCCGGTGATGACTGTTGATATTCTATATTTAGAGGTAATTTCAAAACTCCTCAAAAGTCGTCAAAGGCACAACCTTCGCACAGAACAAGGAGTGTTTTCGGCGGTTACCTTTCCACCGGAGGCAAGCTATAGTCTTGGCGTTTTTGACAAGTCATAACTTGTGTGATTTATCTATGATCTTAAATGATATATTTTAACACTTCAGTTTCACAAAATTTGAGACATTAGCAATAAAAAAATCCGCATGAAATTTTTTTAATTCCGTGCGGATTTTTATATTTGGATTTACTGCGGCGTTATGCCAGAGCTTTGAATTTCTTCATGCCTTCGGCGAAAACTGCCTGCATCTTGGCATCGGCTTCGTAGTTTATTACGGGGAAGCTGTTGCGCACCACTTCCCGGGCTTCGGCCCAATCTTTGAGAGCGCCAACGGTTACTGCCTGTGCCAGAATGTTGCCAATGGCGGTCGCTTCGATGGGGCCGGCAACCACCGGCTTGTTGGCGGCAGTGGCGGTTTCGCTCATCAGACGGCTGTCTTTGGTGCCGCCGCCGATAATGTTCAACACTTTGTAATTTTTGTTGACAGCTTTTTCCAATTCTGCAAGTTTATCTGCCATGCAGAGTGCCAGCGAATCGTAGACTGCCCGCAGGATCTCTGCTTCGGTCATATTTTCCGCACCGGGCTGTTTGGTGGCGATGCAGTAATTTTTGATGCGGCCGGGCATATTGTCCGGCGCCACAAAATCCGCGGCGTTGGGATTGATGACAAACTTGCACGGCTCGGCGGATTCCGCCATAGCTTCCAGAGTATCAAAACTTACATCCATGCCCCGGGCTTTGAAATCGCGGCGGCATTCCTGCAAGAGCCAGCAGCCCATGATGTTGGTCAGATACCGGATCTTGCCGTTAAGCCCGCCTTCGTTGGTAAAGGTCTGTTTAGTTACGTCGCAGCAAGGGTCATCCAGCTCGCAGCCCAGCAGCGCCCAGGTCCCGCAGCTGACGTATGCGGCATCTTCCCCCGCCGGTACCGGCACAGCACCTACTGCGCTGGCGGTATCGTGAGAACCGACTTTGACAATGGGGATATCTTTCAAACCATATTTGGCAGATAACTCTGCTGAAAGTTTGCCGCCTGCGGTACACGGCTGAACGATTTTTGGGAAAATCTCCCGCGGCAAGCCCAGCATATCCACCAAAGTCCAATCCCAATCCCGCTTGGCGGGGTCCAGCAAGTTGCCGGTGGAAGCATGGGTGTATTCGGCAGTAAAATCACCGCCCAGAGCAAACCCCAACGCATCCGGCATGGGCAGAAACACCGAATTCTGCAAATCCTGCGGCTGTTCGTTTTTGTGCGCCGTAAGCTGATAGATCGTGTTCAGAGCCATAAACTGTATGCCGGTACGTTTATAAAGCTCATCTCTGCTGATGATCTTCTGCACTTCCGGTACCGCCCGGTCGCCCCGCTCATCGCGGTAGTGGTAAGGCAGACGCACCATAGCTTTGCTGTTGCGGTCAAAAAGAACGTAATCCACGCCCCAGGTATCGATCCCGATTGCGGCAATATCCCTGGTAATGGCTGCGGCTTTCCCCAGACCGGTTTTCAGCTCTTCAGCCAATGCCGGGTAATCCCAGTACAAATTGTTATCTATGCGCTTATGACCGTTTTCGAAACGGTGGACTTCCTGCAAATCAAGTTTGCCGTTTTCCAACGACCCCAATATGGCGCGACCGCTGGATGCACCCAGGTCAAACGCCAGAAAATATTTTTTATCAGCCATAAATACCTCAACAAAAGTTATCCACGCCCAGCAAAAGCAATGCAAGATGCTTTTTCAGTGCCGGATTTTCAAAATCATCTACCAGCAGCTGACCGGGGGCGTTCATTTCGGTTCCAGCCAGCAGCGGCAGATCTTCTTCGGCGCAAGCCATAATAAAACGGTCAAGCTCCTTCTGCAGCGCGGCACTCTTTTCGGGCGAAGAGCCTTCCACATTACGCGCGGGAATCAGCGTTGCCGCCGCCGTGCCGTACTCCTTGTGCAAAGCCAGAAGTTCATCCAAAGCATTTTCCCCGGCAGAAAGACCGTTGAGCCATGCCAGCGTGGGCACAGCACCGCAGCCGGCGATAAAGTTGTTCATATCCTTCAGAGTCGGGAAAGACTCCGGAGAGGGCTTGACATACCCCACCCCGCCGGATTTCATGGTTTTGGAACGGATCACGCCTTCCAATTTGACCGGGTTGTCGATCAGCTTTTCGGCTTCGGCAAGTTCCACACCCAGTTTTTCGCTCCAGAACTTTGCCAATTCAGCTTTGTCGGCAAAAACCGCCGCCGCGGCATCACGGTAAGCACTGCAAACGTGCCGTTCGGTCACATTGCCGAAGGGGGTGTATTTTTTTGCCACTTCGTCGATATCGATCACCGCCGGAGCCAGATAGCCATTGACCAGTTCCACTACTTTGCGGGTGCGGTTGTTGGCATTTTTGCGCAGCATATCGGCAAACGCCTGCTGTGCGGCAGGCACCTTGCCGGATTTGAAGCCGCAACCCAAATGATAAGCAATGCCCGGTTCACCGGGGCTGTTGATCTCTTTATCGGCAAGTTCGGGAATGAATACCCGTGTTTCCATGCCGCAAGTGCCGCGCACGCCCATGATCTCCAACGCTTCCAGAAACTCATCCACGCCGTCCAGCACATCAAAATCCACCAAACCTACGGCGTAAAAGCCCATCTTTTTGGCAAGATAAACAATGTAGCTGGGGCTGTAACCATAGCCGTTGTACGAAAAGAAGCTGTGGCAATGCATATTGTGGGCGGTAGTGCGCTTGGCACACCCGATAGCGCCGCTTTCAAAACCAGCTTTGGCTTCCAGCAGCGCGGCTTTGCGTACTGCGGGGTCAAAGTCGTTCAAACGATTTTCCAATGCTTTGATATCCATAAGACCAATCCTTCTCTTGAAATCAGTTCAACATAACCTGACCGCCGGAAACCGGGATCGCCTGACCGGTTTCGTAAAGCTGTTCCACGGCGTAGATGATCGCTTTGGCCACATCCACCGGCAGACAGCCGCGATGCATGGGGATCTGTTTTTCGTAAAACTCTTTAACATCGGCAACGGTTTTGGCACCGGGGACTTTACCGGCGTTGAGATACTGCACAAACAGGCCTTTTTCGGGATCGCTCCACAGCGGACCGTCAAAGAAGTTGCCCGGGCAGACACTGTTGACCTTGATGCGGTCGGCAACCAGTTCCAGCGCAAAACTCTGGGTCAAACCGATAGTACCGAATTTACTGCCCGCATAAGCACCGTTGCGGTTGGAACCCACCAGACCGGATTTGCTGTTGACTTGCACAATATCGCACCAGTTGCCGGTTGCTGAGTTCTGCAACGCCATTACCGGAGATATGTGTTTGACGCACAAAAAGTAGCCGCTGTAATTGATATTGGTCACAAAGTCCCAATCTTTTTTGCTCAAAGTTTTTACCGAACCGGCACGCAAAACTCCGGCATTTGCTACGAACAAATCTGCTCCACCGTAGTTTTTGACCACATTCTGCACCATGGCGGCAACAGACTCTTCGTCAGCAATATTTACTGCCGCCCCGGAGGCACCGTCCCCCAGCTTGGCGGCGGCGGCGTTGGCGCCATCCACATTCATATCAGCAATGACTACATCGGCACCGGCGGCTGCCAGCACTTCGGCTATACCATAACCGAACCCTTGTGCGCCACCCGTGACGATTGCCACTTTGCCGGTAAGAGCTTTGGCTGAACCGGCAGCGACTTTGCTGCGATAGGACTCGACTTCCCAGTTTTCGATAAATTCCCGGTGTTCATCGGTAATATAATTTACCCCGCCGAATGCCGCGGTCAAACGCTCCACTCTTGCTGCATCCATTGCCAGAGTCAGTGTAGTTGCTGCCCCCACAGCGTTGCTGCCAGCAGCAAAGGTTGCCTTGCCGGGAATGCAGACGACTTTGGGTTTGTAACCTTTGCAATCCTCGAAAGCCTTGATCGCGTCGGCAGAAACTTCGTCGCAAGTCAGGGCAAAACTCTTGGCATAAACAATGTGGTCAGGGGTCAGCGGACCGGCGGCCGGCGCAAAGGCAGCAGCACTTTTGACCGTAACGACCGAACCGGCGGCAGCCAGCAATCCGCGCAGTTGCGGAGCAGTATTCATTACCGCTTCCATATCCGGTTCTCCGGCAGTCAGGGCGGCATGATTGACATTGTTTTGAACATAATATTCCTGAAGTTTACCCATGATGTCGCCATAAGTTTTGACCACATCCATCTCTTCGCTGCCGCCGACAAACACGCCGTGGTTCTGCAAAAAGATCACTTCCGGAGCCTTGTTATTGGCTTTTTTGTAGGCCTGCACCCGGTCGTAAACCACTTTGGCAAGGGTAAAACCGGGGTCAACATATTCCACCCACAATGCTTCGGGGAAGAGTTCGGCGCACTTTGCCGCACCATTCTTGCCGCAGGTCATACCATTGACCAGCGCGGGGTGCAGATGCACTACATATTTAAAATCCATGATTTCATGCAAAGGAGCCTCCACCGAAGGTCTGCCGGAACTTCCGGGCGCCACCGCGTATGCCATCAGGCTTTTGATCCGCGCTTCCCGTTCGGATGCGTCAGCAAACTCGCCCCACGCAAAACATTCGCGGAGGATGGCGCGATCCATCTTGACAAAATCTTTTTCAGTGATTTTTGCCAAACTCACGCCGGAGGGTTTCACATACAAATACTTTTCATCTTTGCAAGAGGTGTTGCCGCCTCCGGCAAGTACAAACTCCGGGTCACCGCCCAGAATATTGGATAAGCGAGTGATGGTTTTGAACATGATCAAATCCTTTGCTTTTATTTTTCAACGTTTATTCAAAACATTTTTTTCGTATTCTTTTACCTGATCGATCCAGCCGAAACCGGGAACTTTGCAATATTCGCAATAGGCTTCCCACACTGCGCCGAAAGGCAGACTCTTGAAATCTTCCATCAATGCCAGGCGGCTGGTGTTGTCGCCTTTTTCTTCGGCCTGACGCAGCAGTTCTGCCGGTTCCAATGCGGCGGCAAGCAGAGCTTTCTGCATAGCTCTGGCACCGATCGCCCAGGCACCGATACGGTTGATGGAAGCGTCGAAGTAATCCAGCCCGATGTGTACGCGCTGATCGTAATTATGGCGGATGATCTCTTGAGCGATGGCGTAAAGTTCGTCATTCAAAGTCACCACATGGTCGCTATCCCAGCGGACGCCCCGGCTGACATGCAGCAAGAGTTCGTCAGAGAACAAAAGCACGCTGGAAATTTTGTCGGAAATAACTTCCGTGGGGTGGAAGTGCCCCGCATCCAGACAGACCAGCTTATTGTTTTTCATGCAGTAGCCCATGTAGAACTCGTGGCTGCCCACAGTGCAGGATTCCGCTCCGATGCCGAAAAGTTTGCTTTCCACAGCATCGCGGTTGAATTTTTCATCTACATCAACAGCAAAAATCTCATCCAGCGACTCCTTGAGTCTTGCCCGGGGTGCTTCCCGGTCAAAGGGCGTATCCTTGAAGCCGTCGGGAGTCCAGAAGTTGGTGATACACGCCGAACCTTGAGCTTTACCGAATTCAGCAGCGATCTTGCGGCATGCTATACCATGTTCGATCCAATATTTGCGGACTGCATCATCGGCATTGCTCAAAGTAAAGCCATCGGATGCTTTGGGATGCCCGAAAAAGGTGGGGTTGAAGTCCAACGCTATATTGTTAGCCTTGCTCCATTCCAGCCAGTTGGCAAAGTTTTCGATGGTCAACTCGTTGCGTTCGACCTTGCCGGTTTTGTCAAATTCAGCATAAATAGCATGCACGTTAAGCCGTTTGGTGCCGGGCACAAGACTCATAACTTTATCTATATCATTGCGCAATTCTTCCGGATTGCGGGCGCTGCCGGGGTAGTTGCCGGTAACAGCAATACCGCCATCCAAACTGCCGGCATTTTCAAAACCGCGCACATCGTCCCCCTGCCAGCAATGGATGGAAACGGGTATTGCAGAAACTCTGCGGAAAGCGGCGTCCACATCTACCCCTAACGCCCGGTAAACTTTTTCAGCTTCATTGAACAAAGACATTTTTTTCTCCTAAAAAGTGTTTGAGTTTTAAGCAATAGAATATTATAGCTTACTTTTGCTGAAGGTCAAATAGTTTTCGGGCTTTTTTACATAATTTTTGAGTTTATTCTGCTCTATCTGTCTGCAAAAACCGCAAACAGTGTTATATTATTCACATAAAGAGCAGTTTTGAATTCATAATGTGGAGTTTTATTTATGAAGAAGATCGATTGGCAAAATCATAATGGCTACTTTACCGGCACCGTTGCCCCCATGCAGCGCATGACACCCGAACTGCTGGAGTTTTACAGCTCACCGGATGTTATCAAAATCCGGGCAAACTGCCCCAGCGCCGTGGTCATGCAGTTTAAAAGCAATACAGAAAATCTGCGGATATCTATGGAATTCGGCGGGCAGGCACGGCAAATTTTTTCTGCCGATATTATTGTTGCCGGCTCTCTTACC
>JAFVQX010000120.1 GCA_017504585.1 Lentisphaeria bacterium | reverse complement strand
GCAGGTGTTCGCCTTACGACGGTATACCGTATGCCGTTATAAGAATCTGTCGCCCTTTCAGGGCTGAACTGTTGAGGGGGGCGTTACCCGGGGCTGGGTGGACTTTGCAGCCCTTTTTACACCCGGGCTGTATTCTTGCGGGGCTTTCAGCCCTTTTGCCCTTTCAGGGCTTTAAACCGCATACGCGGGCGGTATGGTTGGTGGCGGCTTTTTGTGGGAAGTATTGGGAAGTATTGGGAGGGTTTGGGAGGTATTGGGTGCATTGCCGCCTGCCGGGGCGATAGTGTGTGGGGGCGGCTGACTTGTCATCCATAGCCTTGTCCTGAAAGGCGTCAGACCGCTTTTCTCGTAAAAGCATTAACGGGGGGATCATGCATCAGCATCGGGACTGGGGCATTGGACGGGGCAAAATCCAGTATACCGCTTGCCGGGGAGCATCTACCGGCAGTAAACTCCCGATTTATTCCAATTCAATCAAACCAATGCCACGACCATTTGCCGTCATAACTTGATTTTTCGCAGCAGCGTATAATGTAAGATATTATTGCTGAAACTGCCGCTGTGCCCCAGCACCAGTACATGATTTTGCTGGCGTGCTCCAGAGTTATGAACAGACAAACTATTCCGCCCAACATTCCCAGCCAGGTGAAGACCCAGAACAACGCACAGAAAAATCCCGGTTTATACGTTTTTTTATCGCTATCCATAAAACGATCTCCTTTTGAAATTAAATGGTATTTAACAGAGAATAACGGTAACAACGTTCATTACCTGTTCCAGAACAACGCAATACAATTAAATGCGTGAGCAAAGCTCGAGTTTTGCAAGGCGTGAACCGAGGGAGTGTACCTTCGTACTCGACCGAGGCGAACAACGCAGCAAGGCTCGAGATTTGCCACGCATTTAATTGTATGACAAAAAAACCTCCGGTGGAGTTCATCGTACCGGAGGTTTTCGATTTCTGATTACTTATCAGAGGTTACCCAAAGCATTGAGCAGCACACCGGCGGCAACAGCCGAACCGATAACACCGGCAACGTTCGGGCCCATGGCGTGCATCAACAGGAAGTTGCTGGAGTCAGTTTCCAGACCGACCTTGTTGACCACACGGGCAGCCATCGGCACAGCGGATACACCGGCAGCACCGATAAGCGGATTGATTTTTTCTTTGCTGAAGAGGTTCATGGTCTTGGCAAAGATCACACCGGTACCGGTACCGACGCTGAACGCCACAGCACCCAGCACCAGAATACCCAGAGTCTGGGTCTGCAGGAACTGGTCGGCAGAAAGTTTGGAACCAACGGAAAGACCGAGGAAGATGGTCACAATGTTGATCAAAGCGTTCTGGGCAGTCTGGTTGAGGCGTTCCACCACACCGACTTCTTTCATGAAGTTACCGAACATAAGCATACCAATCAGCGGAGCAGCATCGGGCAGCAGCAGAGCACACATCAAAGTGATCAGCAGCGGGAAGCAGATCTTTTCGATTTTCGGAACAGTACGGAGCTGCTTCATCTTGATCTTGCGTTCTTTTTCGGTGGTCAAAAGCTTCATGATCGGGGGCTGAATGATCGGCACCAACGCCATGTAACTGTAAGCGGCAACTGCCACCGCACCCAACAGACTGGGGGAGAGCTTGCTGCACAGGAAGATGGAGGTCGGGCCGTCAGCACTACCGATGATACCGATACTGGCGGCATCTTTCAGATTGAAGTCAATGCCCAAACAGGAGAGCACCAAAGCCCCCAGCAAAGCAAAGAAGATACCGAACTGGGCGGCACCGCCCAACAGAGCGGTCTTGGGGTTCGCCAGCAAGGGGCCGAAGTCGGTCATAGCACCAACCCCCATGAAGATCAAAAGCGGGAAAACACCGCTGTTGATACCAACTTCGTAAACCATACCCAGCAAGCCGTTGGGGCCGCTGATACCAGCCAGCGGAATGTTGCTCAACAAAGCACCGAAACCGATGGGCAGCAGCAGCAAAGGTTCAAATTCTTTGACCACCGCCAGATAGAGCAGGACGATGGCCACCATGATCATGATGACCTTACCCCAGCCGAGTACCCAGTCACCTTTGCCCTGACGGAGCAAGTCAGAAATACCGGTGCTTGCCCACAGACCTTTGAACATGTCGCCCATCTTGCCCAGACGCTGCTGGGAAGTACCGGCTTCCACCGAGTCATGAGCCAGCAGCAGCGGGCAGAAAGTACCGATGTATTCGCCGGGTTTGATTTCTTCGGCAGCCTTGAAGTCACGGGCAAAATCGGTGAATTTACCCCCCATATACATCTTGACTTTAGCCTTGGAACGCCCGGGAACATTGAGGATCATCAGCTCAACACCGTCTTTAAGCGGCACATTTTTCACACCGGTCCAGCTGTAAATGCGGGCAGGCTTTTCGCCAGTGTAGACCAACCGGATGCTGCCGTCTTTCTGTTCAAAAGCGGCAAAAAGTTTATCGCCCTGGGTATAGGACATCTGGCTTTCCACCTTGACCGGACTGATCTTGGCAACCTTCTTTTCAGCAGCCATTGCACCCATCGCCATCACGGCGAGCGCAATAACAGTAACAAATTTCATCATAGATTTCATTTCTAAATACCTCATTCCATGGTGGCAACAACATCGTCGGCAGCAAGCACAGCACCGGCTTCAACTTCGATAGAAGCGATCACACCGGCTTTGTCGGCCTTGATTTCCTGTTCCATTTTCATTGCTTCCATAACCAGGATCACATCGCCTTCGGCAACGGTATCACCGGCAGAAGCAACGACTTTGACCACAGTACCCGGGAGCGGAGTCTTGATTTCGTGACCACCGGCGGCACCGGCAGCGGCAGGAGCACCGGCGGCGGCAGCCGGAGCAGCAGCACCTTCAACCGTGATGGTGGCAACTACATCGTCGGCAGCGAGAACCGCACCGGCTTCGGCGGGCAAGCTGGCGATCACACCGGCTTTGTCGGCCTTGATTTCCTGTTCCATTTTCATAGCTTCCATAATAAGGATCACATCGCCTTCAGCAACGGTGTCGCCCACGGCAACGACCTGCTTGACAACAGTACCCGGAAGCGGAGTTTTGATTTCGTGCACACCACCGGCAACTGCGGGAGCAGCCGCGGCGGCGGCAATGCCGTCGGTAACGCTGACATTGAAAGTTTTGCCGTTGACAGTGGCAGTGTAAGCACCGCTCTTGGCATCGACTTTGACTGCGATGGCTTTGCCGTCAACAGTAGCGGTGTATTCGCCACCCTTGGCAGCACTCTTGGGTTTGTCAGCTTCTTTATAACGGATACCCATGGGTTTGTTGCCCTTGAGGAATTCCAAACCTTTTTCGTCGCAGGTACCGACGATGAAGATGTTTTCTTCGGTCACCGGCAAACCGGCTTCTTCCAGACGCTTGGTCATAGCGGCAACACCCAGTTTGGGGTTGCGGTCGTTGATGGCGTGGACATCTTCGGTAGTGGGTTCAAGACCCAGCTGTTCGCTGGCGAGCTTGACGATTTCCGGATCGGGAGCTGCCGGAGTTTTGCCAAAATAGCCGAGAACCATCTTGCCGTAGCCTTCGGTGATCTTCTTCCAGGGGCCCTGCATGGCGTTGGCAAATGCCTGCTGGAAGTAGAACTGAGAAACGGGGGTAACAGAGGTACCGAAACCACCCTTGGCGACCACTTCGCGCATGGCGGCGATGGCATCGTCGTATTTATCCAGACAGTTGTTGTCGCGCATCATCTGGGTATTGGCAGTCAAGGCACCGCCGGGCATGGGCGAGAAGATGATCTTCGGGCTGACTTCCATGGATTCCGGGGGAATGAAGTATTTGCTCATGCAATCTTCAAAGACTTTTTCGGCCTTGATGATCTTTTCGGGGTCGATGCCCATATCGAATTCAGTACCGCGCAGACGGTGCCACATGACCAGAATATCGGCTTCGCAGGTACCGCCGGACATGGGGGCCATGGCAAGGTCGATGATGTTGGCACCCGCTTCGATAGCCGCCATGTTGCAGGCAACTGCACTGCCGGCAGTATCGTGGGTGTGGAACTGGATGGTCACATCGTTGCCCAGCAGAGCGCGGGCCTGTTTGATGGTTTCGTAAACGGTCTTGGCTGTGGCAGTACCGGAAGCATCTTTGAAAGCCACGCTGTCGAAAGGCACACCGTCATCGAGGATCTTTTTCAGGCTGTCGATGTAGAATTCCGGAGTGTGGGCATATTTTTCGTTCAAGCCGGGAGGCAGGCTCATCATGGTCACAGTGACCTGATGTTTGCAACCGTATTTGGCGATAGCACGGCCGGAAACCGCCAGATTGCGGACGTCGTTGAGAGCGTCGAAGTTACGGATGGTGGAAACGCCGTGTTTTTTGAACAGCTTGGCGTGCAGTTCGATCATATCGGTGGACTGGCTGATCAGACCGACCACGTTGGCACCGCGGCTCAAAGTCTGCAAGTTGACATCGGGACCGACCACTTCGCGGCACTTGTCCATCATGTCAAAAGCATCTTCCTGGCAGTAGAAATAGAGGCTCTGGAAACGGGCACCGCCGCCGATTTCAAAGTTATCGATACCGGCTTCTTTAGCAGCAGCCAGAGCGGGCAGGAAGTCTTCGGTCTTGACGCGAGCGCCCACGCAGGACTGGAAACCATCCCGGAAGGAGCAATCCATGAAACTGATTTTTTTCATTTTCAATCCTTGTTTTATAATAAACTTTGTTGATCTTTTACTTGGTGTGAGCCTTTACCGCAGCTACGGCAGCGGCGGCAAGAGCAGCATCATTGCCGGCAGCAGCTTTCTTGGGGGCTGGCTTTTTAACCGGGGCAGCCGGTTCAAGAAACCCAGCTTTGCCAAGGGGGGCAAGCAGTTTGGAGAGAAGATTCATCAGGAAGACCATCAGAATCAGAAACACATACACGGCGACCATCCCCATGACCATGAGCTTGACGCCGTCGAGCAGAAGCTGTACTTTCTCTGACATAAAAAGTCCTTTGTTTTTGATGTGCCAAAGACGCGCAAAAAGTCTTTCGACAGTTCTTGCACGTCAGCAGCGGTTGTTATTTTTTGTAAAAAAAATGTAAATCAATCAAGCTTTTTTCTGCGTTCCCATGCGGCGCGTACCGATTCTCTATTTACGCTCACATCTCCGCAATAGTAAGTTTTCTCCGTACCATCGGCCGCAGCAAGGATCAGACCGCCATCCGCAGCTATCCCCACAGCTTTTCCGCTTACGCTCCTGTCGCCGCCCAGTTCCAGAACCAGTTCCATACCAACAAGATCGTTGCGTTTTCGCCAAAGATCGAAAAGTTTCTCACTACAAGCTATTCCCATAATATAATACATTTCAGCACATTTTGCCAGTTCCAAAGCGAATTTTTCCGGATTTATTTTGTCATTTCCTATCGCGGCGGCGGGCTTGCCGATAACTGATTTATCTTCGGCAGAAAGAGTCAGATTTACGCCGATACCCGCAATGATCGCCCGGCTGTTATCCGGCTGCTGAACAGTTTCGGACAATATACCGGCAAGTTTGGCATCTTCGTAATACAGGTCGTTGGGCCACTTGAGCCACACCGGCAGCTCCGGCGCCAGATTTTTTATCGCATCAAGCGCCCCCAGCGATACGACCATTGTTCCCAGAAAGGGATTGGCAAGCTTTTTCATTACCAGACTGCCGAAAAAGTTTCCTTTGCGCGACAGCCACGATCTGCCCAGCCGTCCCCTGCCCGCGGTCTGAATATCAGCATAGACCAGCACGCCATCATCCAGCATATCAAGGCGTTCTTTGCAGTAGGTATTGGTGGAGTCGACCACGGCAAGATGCAGTAATTTTATGGCAGAAGAATTTTCAATCATCTAAAGCAGACCGTTTTTCAGGATGGTTTATTGAGCTTTCGCTCCCGCACTCTGCGGAAAAATTCTTTGATCAACGCGCCGCACTCATCTGCCAGCACACCGCCTTTGACCTCTACCTGCCAGAGCATACCGGGATAATTTGCCACATTAAGATCCGAAGATCCGCAAGCGCCTGACCGGGGATCAGCCATGCCGAAAACCACCCTTTTGACCCGGGCATTGACGCAAGCTCCGGCACACATGGCACAAGGCTCTTTGGTAACAAACAGCTCCACATCATCCAGCCGCCAATCATTAAGATAAGCTGCCGCCTGGGTCAGAGCCAGTATTTCGGCATGAGCGGTCGCATCTTTGAGCGTTTCCACCTGATTGTAAGCTCTGCCGATGATCTGGGTACCTTTTACCGCCACCGCCCCCACCGGCACTTCGCCGATCTCAAAAGCCTGTTGAGCCTCGGCAAGCGCCCGGAACATGAAATATTCGTCGTTTAAAAGACTTCTCACTTGATACGTACCTCGGAATCACTGACCGCATTTTTGGTACGCCAGAAACGGAACCGCACATATTTATCCTGATAACGGTAGTAAAAAGCGATTTCGTCGCCGTATTCGATACTGCGGGTAGTCAGGGCATCCTTGACCAGAAAGATCTGTTCAAGAGTTTCCACACTGCGGGTCAGAGAAAAATCCACCCCCTCGGCAAGACGTTTTGCCGCCAGATACTTCTCTTTGGAGGTAGTCAGCAGCCGGGGATTTTTCAAAACGCTGATCTCGTTGGCAAAAACGGTCAGCACTTCGATATCTTCGGAAAGCATCTTCTTTTTCTCGTTACCGGCACAACCGCTCAACAGCAGAGTTGCCGCCGCCAGGGCAAACAAAAAACTTTTCAACATGATCGTATTACCTCGTATTCAATTTTTATGACGCGCATTATTCTACAACCAAAATGCCCAATTTTCAAGTCCGCGACCGCTTTTTTTTATAAATATTGAAAAATTCTGTAAAAAAACGCTCAAAAGACTTTGATTTTTTCAAGCTTGGGGTTATAGTGTTAGAGTGTGTAACTTTTTTCCGGGAAATAAAACCGGGAAAGATAAATAAAACAATAAATGAAAGCAGGAAAAGATGAAACCTTTCAGCAAG
>JAFVQX010000119.1 GCA_017504585.1 Lentisphaeria bacterium | reverse complement strand
CTTCTAATGTTCATTTCTTTTTGTCCATAAAAAGAAATGAACTTCAGATTTGAAATAAGTTTGACTGTAAAAATCAACTTTCAGATGAAACAAATTATTGACTTTTGTTTTAAGGTTTTATTTTTTTATCACTTCAGAAGTTCCACTTTTTGCCGGTCAGAACTTCGTAGGCTTCTATATATTTTGCGGCGGTCTTGCTTACCACTTCTTCCGGTAAGACCGGCCCCGGAGCTTGTTTGTTCCAATCCAGCGTTTCCAGATAGTCACGCACAAACTGTTTATCCAAACTCACCGGGCTGGTTCCTTCCACATAGCTGGCTTTGGGCCAGAAGCGGCTGGAATCCGGAGTCAGCACTTCGTCCACCAGCGTTACCACCCCGTCGATAGTGCCGAACTCAAACTTGGTGTCTGCCAGGATTATCCCCCGGCTTTCCGCATAATCACGGGCTCTGGTATAAATATCCAACGCCATATCGCGGATGGTTTTGGCGTATTCTTCGCCGATGATCTTTGCCACGCCTTCGTAGCTGATAGCTTCGTCGTGTTCGCCTTGTTCGGCTTTGGTCGAAGGCGTGAACAGCGGCTCATCCAGCTTGCTGGCAAGTTTGTAACCGTCGCGCAGTTTCAGACCGGAAACCATACCGGTCTTCTGGTAATCTTTCCAGCCGGAACCAACCAGGTAGCCGCGGACGATACATTCCACCGGCAGCACCTTGGCTTTCTTGACCACGATCGAACGATCCTGCAGATCTTTCACATAGGGCTTCAATACATCAATTGTACTCAAATCCGTGGTGATGATGTGGTTCGGGATCCCGGTCAGGTATTCAAACCAAAAGAGCGATATCTGGGTCAGAACTTTACCTTTATTGGGAATACCATTGGGCATGACTACGTCGAATGCACTCAAACGGTCAGTTGCCACAAAAAGCAAGCTGTCGCCCAAATCGTAAATATCACGCACTTTGCCCCGGTTGATGAGTTTCAAAGTCGGTGCTTCACTCTGCAAAAGTGCCCCATTTTTGTCATACTGCATGGTATTACCTCTACTATTTATATGTAAATTAAAAAAAAGACCGCTGATACAACAACGCACAGCGGTCTGGATAAGTCGCAAAACTTATTATTTTTCCACGATCGCCTTGACCTTGACTTTGGTCAGGTTCTGACGATGCCCGATGGTGCGGCGATAGCTCTTGCGGCGCTTCATCTTGAAGGCCCAAACTTTGTCCGCGCGGAACTGTTCCACAACTTCGGCTTCCACATAAGCACCTTCAACAACCGGAGTGCCAACCTTCAGCTGACCGCCTTCTTCGCCGATGGCGAGAACTTCTTCAAATTTCACAACCTGACCGGCTTCCAGTTCCAGCTTTTCAACATCAAGCACGCATTCAGGGGTTACCTTGTACTGCTTGCCGCCAGCTTTGATAATAGCATACATCTTCATATTCTCCTGATTATTAAAAAAATGTTCAATCAATTTTATCCACCGGAGCCTAACGAAGGGAGAAACGTTTTGCACCCGATCATAGTTAATGACTTAATAATTTACACCATCTTTACCTTTTTGCAAGTTTTTTTATATCCATAAACTTGCTTTTTTGCATTTTATTGCATTTTTATTTCATTCAAACATTGAAAATTCGCTTTCCTATGCTATCTTAATAGTGTTGCCCCGGTAGCTCAGAGGATAGAGCAGCTGCCTTCTAAGCAGTTGGTCACAGGTTCGATTCCTGTCCGGGGTACCATTTTTTTTGCCGTGAGCGCGGGGGATTTCGAGCCTTGCTGGCGTCGCTCTCTCGGCTTGTCCGCCGTAGCTTTATGCGAAGGCGGATCGAGTACAGTCGTACACTCCCGCCTTCGCTCCTTGCAAAACTCGAAATCCACACGCGCTCCCTGGCAAAAAATCGTTGGTTAGCGGACGGGGTGCTCGCGCCTTGCTTCGCTTGGCGCTTGCTGTTTTCCGTTGTAGATTCCCGACTGGTGTCGGGCACGCCTCGCTTCGCCTGGCGCTTTTTATAACTGATTTTAATGCGGTTGAACGGGTTTTTACGGCTTGCGGCTGATTTTCTGTTGGGATTTTACCGGCGGGCTACGGTGAATATTACTATCTTGGCGGCTCCGGCTTGCAGCAGCGTTTCGGCGCAGGCGTGCAACGTCGATCCGGTGGTCAGTACATCATCCACCAGCAGTATCTTGCAATCTTTTACTTTCTCCGGGTGTGGTACGGCAAAGGCTTTATGCAGATTTTTCAGCCGTTCTTTCCGCGACAGTGTCGCTTGCCGGGTGGTGGGGCGGATACGCTTCAATGGCTTTTTTACCGGTATATCCAAGTGTTTGGCAAGCATTTTTGCCAACAGTTCTGACTGATTATAGGAGCGCTGCCACAGGCGCGTCCAATGCAGCGGTACCGGCACTATCATATCGCATTCGGTAAAATCTTTGTCGGCGAGCAATGGTGCCCCCAGTTCGGCCATCGCTCTTGCCATGGCGGTATTGCCCGCGAATTTAAGCTGGTATATCGCATCTTTGCCGGCATCCTCCATTTGCATGATACTCATGGCGTTTTGCCACGGACGACGCGGCATGGAAAGACATTGGCGGCACATTTCCAGCGCTCCGTCAAGCTCACCGCCGCAACCGCGGCAACGTTGACCATGGAGCAATGGCAGTTTTTTCAGGCAATCTGTGCAAAAACTGTTGCAGTCATGATTGCCGGTGTTGTCGCAACCGCACAAAGGGCAGGGGTATTCCAATAAAAAATTGATGATTTTACGGAAGATTTTATTTTTCACTTTTCATTAGCCCCGGCGTATTCATTATAAAAACAAAAACCCGACCGAAAGGCCGGGCTCAAGTTGCATCCAGTTTATACAAACTGTTTTTCAAACACAATTACTTGCGTTTGGCACCGCTCTTGATAAGAGCTGCCACGCGGGCTTTGCAGCGGGCGAGGTATGCCTTGCGGCGACGGCGCTTGATGATCTTGTTGTGTTGCTGACCCATATTGAACCAACCTTGCTTTGTTTTTATTTTTAGTTTTATGAACGTAATTTGCTATTCACATTAGGATAATTTAATACATATAACGTTTTTTTCAAATAAAAGATGGAAGATTTTTGCAAAAAAACTTTCATTTTCTCCAATCCGGGTTAAATTTTAGAGTAAGAAGGTGAATATTGGATAATCTTGATGAGGTATTTATTTATGTTGAAGTTGCGTATATTGATATATTTATTGTTGTTCATACTGGTTTTGCCGGGGTGTTCTTTCCGGGAGAATTCTGAAATTCCTGCTGCCGGTGCAGTGACTCCGGCTGTTTCCGCTGTGCCGGTGCCGTCAGCTGCCGATCCGGCAAAACGATGGCGCAGTCTGGATTTGAAAAAATATCCTGACGCCAACACCATATTGCTTGATGATATTGAAAAAGTTGCTTACAATGCCGATGGCACTTATACCCGGAACGATGAGTTCCTGACTTTGATCTGCACCGAAAAGGGGCGGGACGAACACCGTACGCTTGCCTTGCATTTTAACGAATTCTACGAAAAAACTCCTGCGGTCTCGATCAGGATAATAAAACCCGACGGCAGGGTGATCAAACCGGTTTTGCAGAAAAAAATTTCGGTGGAGAGCTCCCAGATGCAGAGCAATATTTACGATCCGGCCAATAAGGTGCTTTCCATCGGCATCCCCGGGCTGGAAGTTGGCGATATCCTGCATTGTGTTTTGACTGAACAGGCTGTTCGCCCCCGTATGCAGAATGTGTGGTGTACTATTGCTTTGCTGCAGACACTTGATCCGGTGCTTCATTACTCTTACACGATCTCGGCTCCGGAAAATATGCCGCTTGCGCAAATCGTGGTCAAAGATGAGGTTAAGGGCACGCTGAAAAAGAGCCGGGCCAAATCCAACGGCAGGATCATTTATACCTTTGAAGCCGATAATGTGCCGCAGATAATCCCCGAGCCGGATATGCCGCCGTGGTATCTGCATTCTATGCGAATATTGGCAAGCACGGTTCCGGATTGGCAGACGGTTTCCCGCTGGTACTACAACTTGTGTATGCCGCACATAAAAGCGGTTTCGCCGGAATTGACTCGCAAAGCCAAAAGTCTGGCGGCGGGCAAAAACGAAAAAGCTGCCATCCGTGCCATGTTTGATTTTGTTTCCAAAGAGATCCGCTACACCGGAGTTACCAACGAAAATACCGCCCCCGGCTATGAACCCCATGATGTAAAAGATACTTTTGCCCAGAAACATGGTGTTTGCCGGGATAAAGCCGCCTTGCTTGCGGCTATGCTGCTGGAAGCCGGATTTGACGCATTCCCGGTATTATTTATGGCGGGCGACCCGAAGGATCTTGAAGTACCCAACAACTACTTCAACCATGCCATCACCGGAGTAAAGACTTCTTCCGGCGAATTGATTTTAATGGATCCCACTGATGAAAACTCTGTGGATATGCTGCCGGCATATGCTATGGATAAAAGTTTTTTGTGTGCCACCAAAGATGGCGATGTTCTGCGCCGTACTCCGGTAGTTGCTCCGGAGAAAAACAAGCTGGTCATTCGCAGCTGCGGCAAGCTTGATGAAAAGTTTCAGCTTCAGTTAAGATCAGAAATGACTTTTTACGGCATCAACGACAATATTTACCGGGGCGCCTTTGCCCGGTGGAGCGCTGATTACCGGGAGCAGTTCATCGCTTCGGCGCTCAAGCGGGCTTTGCCGGGCGCGGAGCTGAAAAAACTGCAAATATTGCCCCGCGATATACGCGATCTCGGCAAAAACTTCAGGCTGATAATAGAGTGTACTCTGCCGGATGCGGTCGATATGCAATGGGGCGCAGGAGCGTTGCGGATGCCGTTTTTGAGCAGAAGTTTCGGGGCGTTGAACTTTATGTTGGGCGACAGGCTGCTGAAAGTGCGCAAATACCCGCTGCAGCTTTTTTCCACCGCTGGAGTGGAGGAAAAACTTACGCTTGAAATACCATCTGTGCTTGAGGTCGCCGCGCTGCCGGAGCCGTCCGATACCGGTACAGCTGTGCTCAAAGTCAAAAACTCTGTTGCGCAAAATGGAAAGCTTTTGCAGGCAGTACAGCAAATCGATCTTGCCGGAGTGACTGTTCCGGTTGCAGATTATCCGGCGTTTCGCAAAACGTTGCATAAAATCAGCCGGAGCGGCGATAATGTGGTGATCGTAAAACGCAATTTTGCCGGAAAGGATTTCAAGTTCAAAGATGCACAATCGGTTTTGGAAAAATCTTTTATCCGGGTAAATTTTGACAATACAAAATCCTGGCAAGTACATTGCAGTCAGCAAATCAAAGTCCTTGATTACGGTGCGGTTAAAGAGCTTTCGGAACTCAAGATCCCCTTTGTTGCCAATGTTTCGAGCGGCAAATTTATTGCCGGCAAGGTGACAGATCCGGCGGGCAAAGTCCGCAAGGTCGATCCGGCTGATGTCAAAGTTATGGATCTTGGCAACTCTGCTGCGCCCCGGTATCCGATGAGGAAATATTTGATCGTGCCGCTGCCGGGTGTCATGCCCGGATCGCTGGTGGAGTATTCGTGGCAGATGGATTTTCCGGACTTTCCGGATGGGGACTTTATTTATGCTTTGTGGCGCAAAATGCCGGTAAAAAACGGAGTGCTGGAAATCCGTTATCCGGCAAAACTTCAGCGCAAAGTCAATCTGGCATTGCCGGAGAGTGGTTTCCGTTGCGAAACAGAGGAAAAATCCGGCAAAAAAATCATCCGGATATACTCGGATAATATACCGCAGATGCCCCGGGAACCGGGAACGCCCGCAGTGGAGGTTTTTGCACCTTACGGCGGTATAAGTTTCTTTGATGCAGCAGATTATGGAGAGCGCGTTATCAGGGCAGTCAAAGCTGCTGCCGGAAAATCTGCCCGGGCAGTATTACTGGCACAGAATCTGACTTGCAAGATACCCGATCTGCGGGGCAAGGTGCAGGCGATCCGGGATTATGTGGCAAAAAATATCCGTGCTGCCGGGCCGGAAATTACCGGAATCGGTCTGAAATATGTTACCGGAGCAGACGTGACTTTGCGCGAAAATTACGGCAACAGTCTTGACCGGGCGATCCTGCTTTATGCCATGCTTCAGGGGATCGGGGTTAAAAATATTCAACTGCTGGCGGTTTCGGATGTGCCGTATCTGGCAGAAACGGTCAGAGATCACATCCGTTTGCCCCGGAATTATTTCAGTAATATCGTGCTGGTGGTCAAAGATGGCGGGCAGGAGTTTTACCTGAATGCCAACGACGAGTATTCGCCTTTGGAGTATTGCATATACCAACAGAAAATTGCGCTGGATCTGGCTACCGGTGAACTTTGCAACATAACATCAGCGCCGGATTTCCGCAACCATATCTGGCACGATGTCCATATAAAAATACTGCCTGGCGGAAAAGCTGATTTTTGCCTGAAAAGCTGCTATTACGGGGGAGATTTTGCTGCACTGAAAAAACTTTTTGCCAACATTACGCCGGCTCTGGAAAAACAGTTCTGGGATCAGAGGCTCTCCGGTGTTCTGGCTTCGGGCGATATGGTAAGTTGGAAGCGGGATTTCAGCAATTATCCCGGCGTGGTGGAAGTAACAGTATCGGTGGAGGATTTCTGGAAGAAAAGCGGCGATTATATATCTTTTATTCTGCCGGAGTTTGGTTTTGCTTCGCCGGTCAATACTGCCGGCAAGCGCACGCTGCCTTACTGGTTCTTTCCGGAAAATATGCTGACCGTAAGCGTTACTGCTGATTTGCCGCAGGATTGGCAGTTATGTGAATTCGAGGGCAGCAATTACGAGATTTTTCTGCCGGATACCCAAGGCAGCATAACCAGAGTGTCGCGCTTTACGCCCGGCTTGCTGGAAGTGGAGTCCAGTTGCACGCTGCCGCCGGCAGTTTTCGTAACTCCGGATGCTTACAATTTGCTGGAAGCTTTGCAGAAAAAAGTCTCCGGCAGCGCCAATCGCACCTTTTTGTTTAAAAGTATTGGTAAATAAGCACTTTTGGTGCTATATTACATAAATAATATATTGACAACTTATAAAATGGAGTTTTAAGTTATAATGTTCAAACCAGTTGACAATCAGGTGTCGCTGCCGAAATTGGAGGAAGAAGTCCTTAATTTCTGGCAGGAGAACGGCAGTTTTGCCAAGTCGCTCAAGCAGCGCGAAAATTGCGAAGAATATGTTTTTTACGATGGGCCTCCCTTTGCTACGGGTATGCCCCACTACGGCCACTTGCTGGCTGGTACCATCAAAGACGTGGTTCCCCGTTATCAGACCATGCGGGGCAAATTCGTCCGCCGTACTTTCGGCTGGGACTGCCACGGTCTGCCGGTGGAAAATGAAATGGAAAAAATCCTGGCTTTGAACAACAAAAAAGCCATCGAAGAATACGGTATCGATAAATTCAACGAAGCCTGCCGTTCTATCGTGCTGCGTTACACCAACGAGTGGGAACGGGTGGTCAACCGTATGGGCCGCTGGGTGGATTTCCGCAACGGCTACCGCACCATGGACCGGGATTACATGGAGTCCATCTGGTGGGTCTTCAAGAGCTTGTGGGATAAAGGCATGATCTACGAAGGCTATAAGATCCTGCCCTACTGCCCCCGGTGTGCCACGCCGCTGTCCAACTTTGAAGCCAATCAGGGGTATATGGAAGTTGTTGATCCGGCGATCACCATCCGCTTCAAGAGTCTGGAAGAAGAAAACACCTACTTTGTAGCCTGGACGACTACTCCGTGGACTCTCCCCAGCAACCTTGCTCTGGCGGTGGGCCCCGAAATCGACTATGTCAAAATTAAAGACGGCGACGAATTTTACATTATGGCAGAAGCCCGTTTGAACGCATATTACAAAAACGAGATGCCCGCCATCGTAGAACGCTATAAAGGCGCTGAACTTGCCGGTAAAACCTATGAACCTTTGTTCAACTACTTTGCCGATTTGCGCAAAGACGGTGCATTTCAGGTGTTGGCGGCAGCCTATGTCAGTACCGAAGATGGTTCGGGTATCGTGCATATCGCTCCCGGATTCGGCGAAGACGACGCTGCCGTGTGCCACGCCGCCGGTCTGCCGGAAGTTTGCCCCATCGACGATCAGTGCTGCTTTACCGCGGAAGTACCGGACTATCAGGGCAGATATGTCAAAGAGGTGGATAACGAAGTCATTGCCCGCTTGAAAGCCGAAGGCAAACTTATCCATCGGGGCACCATCAAGCACAACTACCCCCACTGCTGGCGCGACGATCACCCGCTGATCTACCGGGCGATCTCCACATGGTTTGTCAAAATTGACGAAGTCAAAGCCAAGATGATCAAGGCAAATAAGGAGATCTCCTGGTTCCCGGAACACCTGAAAGAAGGCCGTTTCGGCAAGTGGCTGGAAAATGCCCGCGACTGGGCGATCAGCCGCAACCGCTATTGGGGTACTCCGCTGCCGATCTGGCGGAACGAAGAAGGCGAAGTTATCTGCGTTGGCAGTGCTGCCGAGCTGGAAGAGCTTACCGGTCAGAAAGTTGATGACTTGCACAAGCACTTTATCGACAAGCTGGAAATACCTTCCCCCACCGGCAAAAGCCCGCTCAAGCGTATTCCGGAAGTTTTGGACTGCTGGTTTGAATCCGGCTCCATGCCCTACGCCCAGCAGCATTATCCCTTTGAAAATAAAGAACACTTCGAAGCCAACTACCCGGCAGACTTCATTGCCGAAGGTCTTGACCAGACCCGCGGCTGGTTCTATACTTTGGTGGTGCTGGGTGCGGCGCTCTTTGATAAACCGGCATTCAAACATGTGGTGGTCAACGGGCTTATTCTTGCCGAAAACGGTCAGAAGATGTCCAAGCGGTTGAAGAACTATCCCGACCCCATGGATGTAGTCAACAAGTACGGTGCCGATGCACTGCGTTTGTTCATGCTGGGCAGTCAGGTGGTACATGCCGAAGACCTCAAGTTCTCGGAAAACGGCATCAAAGATGTGCTGCGTAATGTGATGATCCCCATGTGGAACGCTTACAGCTTCTTTGTAACATACGCCAATGTGGATGGTTACGAAGCCAAAGACGGCGTCAAGCTGCCGCAGAACCTTTCCAACGCTCTTGACCGCTGGATCATCAGCAGCTGTACCCAGATGGTGGAAGAGATCACTGCCGAAATGGATGGCTACAATCTGCAGCGTGCCGCCAACCGGTTCGAAAAGTTTGTGGATGATCTGACCAACTGGTATATCCGCCGCAGCCGCCGCCGTTTCTGGAAAAGCACCGACGATGGCGATAAGCAGGAAGCCTATGCTACACTGCACTATGTGTTGATCGAGTTCTGCAAAGCTGCGGCTCCCTTTATACCGTTTACGACCGAAGCTATCTACAACAATCTGCGGACTGCTGATATGCCCGAATCCGTCCATTGCTGCGACTACCCGGTGGCAGATGCCGCCTGTCGTGACGAAGCTTTGGAGCGTCAGATGTTCCTGACCATGACCGCAGTCAAACTGGGCCGTTTCCTGCGTACCCAGCACAACTTGAAGGTGCGTCAGCCTTTGAGCCGTGCCGTATTGCTGGCTCCCGATGCGGAAGGTGCCAAGCTGCTCAACGGTACTTTGGACATCATTGGCGAAGAGTTGAATGTGAAAAACATTGAGTTCTCCGACAACGAAGATGCCCTCGTGACCCGTTCGGCAAAAGCCAACTTCAAGGTAATGGGTAAAAAGCTGGGCAAGAATATGAAGGAAGCCGCCGCATTGGTGGAAAAACTCGATTCTGTTACCATCGGCAAAATTCTTGCCGGCGAAGCATACGATATTACTTTGGCTGACGGCACCGTGTTCGCCATGACTGCCGAAGACTTGCTGGTGCAGCGGAGCGAAAAAGCCGGTTTGGTGGTGGCTACCGAAAACGGCGTAACTATTGCTCTTGATACAGCATTGACCGCCGAACTGGAAGCTGAAGGCCTGGCTCGGGAAATCGTCAGCAAAGTGCAGAATCTGCGTAAAGAAAGCAATCTGGAAGTGGTCGACCGCATCAAACTTACCGTTGCCGGTGACGAAAATGTGGTTGCCGCCGCCAACAGCTTTGCTGATTACATCAAAAACGAAGTTCTGGCTGTGGAAATGACCGTGGAAGCGGGTTCCGGCGATGTGGAACTTAACGGGCACATGGCTGCTTTGAGCTTGAGCAAGGCGTAAAATGATTATCCGCAAGCAGGCATTCCCCCGGGCGGCGCTGATCGGCAATCCGTCGGATGGATACTACGGCAAAACCATTGCCTTTGTCTTTGATAATTACGCCGCCCAGGTGATGCTCTACGAAACGCCGGAGCTGAACCTGGTGCCCAGCTTGCGGGATCAACCCAGCTTTGCCAATGTCAGAGATTTGGTGCATGATGTGGGGGTGTATGGTTATTATGGCGGGATACGCTTGCTCAAAGCCAGCATAAAACGCTTTGTGCAGTATTGTGACGAACACAATATAGCTTTGCACAAAAACAACTTTACCATGCGTTACGGTACAACCATACCCAACCGTTTGGGCTTGGCGGGATCGTCGGCGATCATTACTGCCTGCATCAGAGCCTTGCAGGAGTTTTACGGTGTGGAAATAAGTTTGCCCGAGCTGGCAAATTTGATTTTAGCCGTGGAAACCGACGAGTTGGGCATTGATGCCGGTTTGCAGGATCGGGTGGCGCAAGCCTATAATGTGCCGGTATTTATGGATTTTGACCGCCAGCACATGGAAGAATTCGGCTACGGTATTTACAAAGAGATAACCATTCCGGACGATTTGAATTTGTTTGTAGCCTTCCGTACCGATCTGGCGGAAGGCTCCGAGATCCTCCACAGCCGTTTGCGGGAAGATTACAACAACCGTGTGCCGGCGGTGCTGGATGCCATACAGGAATGGGCGCATCTGACCGATCTGGTTGCCGAAGCGTTGTGTCGGAAAGATTATCCTGCCATAGAAAAATGTTTGCGGCGGAATTTTGAATTGCGCTGCGAAGTTTGTTCAACTACGGTAAGCACCAAGAACCGCCGCATGGTGGAACTGGCAAACTCGCTGGGGGCGGCGGCTAAACTCACCGGTTCCGGCGGGGCGGTCATCGGTATCTATCATGATGAAAAACACTTTGACGCATTGAAAGATTTGTTTGGAGAAAACCAAATCGAAATAGTCAAACCCAATATCGTCACCGGTGGTGTGGTGCAAGCTGATTGGTAAGAAAGGATCGTGTTATGCAAATATTGCAGTTGGAAGTGCAAAAAAATCTGCCGGAAATAATTGCTTTTGATGGTCATAACTTATTAAACTCCAATGAACCACGGGTAGTTCAGGCTCATATTTGCTGGCCGAATGCTCCTTTGAATGAAAACACCGGATTGATGCTTATATCGCACAACTGGGGCGGCACATGGGAAATGTGCTGGGAGTGGTGCAAGGTATTGGCAAATAAATTTAATTTGATTTGTATTGATACAGATTATTATCAGAGCGGCTGGGTAGCCGGAGATCCAACTTACGATCATGGTTTTGTTCAGGCAATGGATTGTTTACGGGCTCTTTACGAAGTACGGAACTATCTTATTGAAAACAAAATGCCATTTAACCGGCAGCGCAATTATGCCGCCGGGGCATCGGGCGGCGGCAATATATCGCAAATGGTCAACAAGTTTGCACCACACACTTTCGGCTGTATAATCGACCTGTGCGGAATGCCCGGCTTGACGGACAATATCGCTTACGGCGTCGGCAGACTGAATGCCGGATATTCTTGCGATCCGCAAGCTGAAAACTATTTGGCAAAACACATGCAGGAAATCCGGGATTTCGGCAATTTGGAACATTTGAAGATCCAGTACGAATGTAATCCGGATAATCAGGTGGTGATCGTTCATGGCGTAGATGATGATTACTGTTCCTGTGCAGATAAAGCTCAAATTTTTGCCAATATGCTGAAAACAGGCTTCAAGCCGGAAGGGTATTTTATTACACCGGGTATGGTAGACGGCTTGATTGTGCTCGGTACCGGTCATCCCATTGGCGATCGGGCGTATATAATCGCCAAATACGGTCAGCGTTTTATATCGGAGCAAGGCAAGTTTGTAAAGTTGGTGGAAGCTGACGATTTTGAGCGTAAAAGCAAGATCGTTTATCCGGTTACCGGCGGAGTTTATTGTATAGATTATACCAATGGAGCTCCTTTAATAACTTTTACAACTGAAAAATAAATGAATTTTTCTCAAGTAACTTAAATTAATTGGCGGCGGCTCAAGCCGGATATTGCTCAAAAGTTAAAACAGGGAGCTAATAAGAGTCGATCCGGCAAAGTGATTTTTCCGCTGGAGTATTTGCGTTGCAAAAATAATTTGTTATTTGCAGAAAAAGTTCTGGCCATTGCTCAAAAAAAAGAGATTTCCCGGGAAAATGTTATTTTCCCATTGCGTGTTTACTGTTGAAGAAACACAATATTTTTGACCGGAATCATGTGCAAAATGTGCTTGCAGAATATAATTCCCAACCGGATCCCGGACTTACTGCTCTGGATGACATTTCGCTTGATGAATGGGATATATTGGGGTTTATCTATCAATGTATGCAAAAAGAGGGCGAGAAGAACATTAACTGCAAGCTGCAAAATATGATTTATCAGTGCTATCAACTTACTGCTGAAGAGATAACTTATATAAAAAGCTGTTTGTGATACAAAAAAACTCCGGCAAAAGTTCACGCTGCTGCCGGAGTTTTTTGACTTGAAAAAAATTTACTTCAAAGCAAATTCCATTGTCATTACCAGCCGGATAACCTTTTGTATACTGGTTGTGTCATACATGCCATAATCGCTGGTGTCGTTGCTGGCTGACCGGGTGATCTGGATAACTCCCTGACGGGCAGTCATCAGCGGCCCCAGATCGCTGCCGCTCTGGCGGGCGGCGGTTCTGGCCCGTTCGGCAGCCGAGGCGCTGGCGGCGTTGACCAATTCCAGCTTATACTGCTCGGGATTGCTGATAAAGTATTGGGGGGCAGTTATGCTTACATCCAGTTTGCGCATGGCAAGTTCGTGGATCTTGAGGATGTTTTTGGCGACCACATCCACTTTATTGGTGCGCACCCGTACTGAATAAGTCAGGTAATAGTGGTCAAAAATATTTTCTTTGATCTCCTTGCCCCGTTCTTTGGTGGTGATGGTCCGGTAAATATCGGCACAGTAAATGGACTCATCTTCCCGGACATCGGCTGTAAAACCCAGCGAGTCAAGCTTGGCGCAAAGGATCTGGGAGGCTTTGTTCAAAGCGGCATAACCCTCGGCTTTGTTTTTATTTTTGACGCTTATGGAACAATTAAAGGCGGCAATGTCGGATTTTACCGTTTTTTCGGCAACACCTTTTACGGTGATGCTCTTTTCGGTAGTGCGCTGTATTTTAAGCATAAAGCGGCTCAACATAAATGCAGAAAGCACCATACCTATTGTAAGGGCGGCGATAGAAATTGAGATGATTGCGACGGTGGATCTTTTCATGCTGGCACTCCTTTTTTTGATATTGTTGATGGATAAAAATTCCCCGGAATTTGGCGGGAGTGGAATATACCATAGCATAAGGAGCTTGTCAAGAATTTTTTTTAGTTTTTTTGATATTTTTTTAATTAAAATTTGCTATTCTGAAAACATGCGGTTATAGTACCGGAGAACACCCTTAAAGAAAGGAGATTCTTGTATGAAAAAGTTTGTTTTAACCGTTGCAGCTGTGTTGTTTGCATTTATGCTTACAAGTGATCTTGCTGCAAAAAATGCCCCTGTAAGCTCCGGAAGTCCGGCAGCGGCCGTAAAAACATTTTATAGTGCAATGGCAAAGTCTGACTTTGTTGTTGCCAGAAAATATGTAGTTGCCGATGAAATGAAAAAAATGATCGAATTTCTGGAAAAAATGACCAAAGAAGTTCCCAGCCTGAAAGAAGATACCAAAAAAGATTTTACCCCGCTGGCAAACGCAAAAATCATTTCAGAAAAAATTACCGGCAATAAAGCAGAGGTAAAATACTCTTATACCAAAGATAAGAAAACGAAAACCGAAACACTGAATTTGCAGAAAGTCAAAGGTTCCTGGCTGATAATTTGATTATTCTTGAAAATAAACTTGAGAAAAAAACTCCGGTTCTGCAGGAATCGGAGTTTTTCTTTGCTTGCAAATTTCTTCTCTGGAGTTATATTAAACATTATAAGGAGAGATTTTCATGCATTTTGCTTTCGTTCTATACCGTTTTTTTTCCCACGGCGGTCTGCAGAAAGATTTTTTGCGCACTTGCTATGAGGCGCTTGGGCGGGGCCACCGGGTGACGGCGGTT
>JAFVQX010000118.1 GCA_017504585.1 Lentisphaeria bacterium | reverse complement strand
TGTATCTCTTTTATATAAAATAAATTGGAATTGCTTTTATTACTTGTAATAAAAGCAATTCCGGTGAAAGTTTTTGGAAAATGGGGTGTGGGGAAGAGAACCTTTTTTCAAAAAGGTTTCTTCCCCACAAAACAGTTTTGCCCCCCCTGGTTGCGTGTGTTCAAGCGGTCAGTCGGCGGTATATGCGGTCAAATTTACATCCCTCAAATGCAGCGGCACATCTTTTTTCCGCAAAGCATCCTGCACGAGTTTGTAATCAAGATCGCGGCTGTCGCACTTGTTTTCTACAGTCAAGGCGGCGGCGAGTCCGGCGGCTTCGCCGGTCATGGCGGCGGTGGGGATAACCCGGTAGACTTCCCACGCATCGTTGATCGCACCCATACATCTGCCGGCGGCAAACACGCCGTCAAGGGTTTCCGGTACCAGCGACCGCAGCGGCGTTTCCCACACCGGCCCGGGGGCACGCCAGTCGCCGGTCAGCCCGATGGAGTCTTCGTGATGCACGCCGTAACCTTTGGTATCAAGCATAAACCGGCACTTGGCGGCAGCGATCTTGCGGAACTGGGGCATGGCGGGCAGATGGATGGGGTAATGCTCGTAGCGGCTGCTGGTTTTGTAGCTTTCGCGGTAAAATTCCCGCAAATGTTTGTAGCAAACCCGGGTAAAATCAGTTACCTTCCTGCCATCCATGCCGTCGCCGGGGGCAATGTCGTTTTTAGCAAACATAAAGGGTTTGACCCGCAAAGTTTTGCCGAAATAATAAGTTGAGTCTTGGGCTTCGGGAGTGTTTTCGATGAGCCAGAGCGAGAGATTGTTGTAATCGCACTCCACGGCTCCACCGGCACGGCGGACGATGATCGCTTCGCCGCTGGCATCTACAAAAGCTCCTGCCTGAACAAGAATCCTGCCGGAGGTATTCTCCACTTCCAGAGCGGTAACTTTATCGCCGGACTTCTGAACAGCACAAACTCTGGTATCCAGCCAGAGATCCACTCCGGCTTCGGCAAGCATTTCGTCCAGACTCAAGATAAAACCGGCGGGCGAAAAATCCACCCGCAACCGGTTAAAACGCTGACCAACTTCGCTGATCCCGGCACCGCCCCACTCTTTGGGCAGATCGAACTGACTGAACTCCAGGGAGCGGTAGAGCATTTCTTCGGAGATGCCTTTGATGACCTGCGTACCTTTGCCGTCGCACAAAGGCAAATATATGTAGATCAATCCCGAAGTGGCAAGTCCGCCGATAAGGGTCTGTTTTTCAATAAGAGCAACTTTATGCCCCCGCCGTGCTGCCGCCAATGCCGCGGCGATACCGGCAACCCCGGCACCGACGACTGCAACATCATATTTTACTGTAAAATCCACTTTGTGTCTCCCAATCACTCAAAAATCACCAGCGGAGTTACCGAGTTATCCCGGTTGCCCGCCAAACCGTCATCCATATCCAGCCAGTAGGGGGCGGTGTTGGCGGTTTTGCTGTTGTTGTCAAATACTACAAAGTTAAAGTACACCGGTTTGCCGGAAATGCAATTTATTTCGCTTTTGGGTACAGTAATGTTGTAATAAGTGTAATTGCCTTTGCGGAAGGCTTGAGCTTTTACTTTGGTACCCAGATTGGTGTGATATTTCACGATCTCCGTACCCCGGGTAGTCAATGCCACGCTGTAATTGTGTCCTTGAGTATAGGTTTTGCTGTCGGCATCCAGATTCCGCACATCGGCGGGGGCGGCAGGAGCGTTGACAAAGACGAACTGCAAACTGTCGCCCCGCCAGATATTGTCTTTATTGAACCGCTGGATATGCACCGGATCGTCGACTTTGGCGGCAATGTAGAGATTTTTGCTGTCGTAAGTCAAGCTGTATTCCACAGAGATATTATGCCCGTTGGGGTTCATGGAACTTTTGAAATAGCTCAACTCCGGGTGCAGTGCCGATACGGGCTTGACATGGTTGGGCACCACCAGTTTTTCTGTATATACTGTTTTGCCGGAGGCTTTTTTGAACTTCACGGTATTGCTGATGATATTGGTGGAGAACTTTTCGCCATTGATTGTAAAATCCAGCTTTTTCGCTCCCGGCTGGATCGCCACCGGCAATTCCCCGATGCTGCCAGGTAGGATGGTCATGGAGTTTTTGCCGCACTTGACGGTGATTTTTTCCCGGACGGTGTTGTTTACATACAGCATGGCTTTATCAACTGCAAGGAGCTTGGCACCGGCTTTATACTTGGGGCGGAGGGTTTTAAAGTAATTATCCACCTTGTCGGCAACTTTAGTGGCATCTTCGTTTATTACCAGATAAAAGGGCTGCATGGTGAGTTTGAGAGTTTGTTTACCGGCGGCAACAGGGGTTTCTCTGCCATACATACTTACTTTTACACCCGGTTTTGCCAGCTCCAGCGGCAACTCGGCTTCGCCTTCCAATATCCACGCACAAAGCACGGTTTTGCCGTCGGGGCGGGTGAAAACATAGGCGTACATCAAATTATCGGCAGACTTGACTTCCCGCACGAATTTTACAAACGCCAGCTCTCCGGCAAATACGGCAAACGCCGCACCGCCGGGGAGCGGCGTGTAAATGGTGCTGTTATCGGCGGCACGCCCCGGTTTCCAGCAAGTTGCCATACAGCCGCTCAAGGGCTTGTTTTCGTTGTATCCGTAGTGGGTGCTCAAGCGGAAAAGTGCCACACTGCTTACGGGAGAAGCCTTGCTGATGATGATCGCCCGTGCAGTCAACGCCGCTTGAGTTACTGCCAAACCTTCGTCATAGCGGTTGCCGTAAAAGATGTTGTAGCCGGTTTCGGTATTTTCCACCAGGGGGGATTTGCCCAGCGAGCGGGCAAGATTGCTGGATTTGAGGTAAAAGTTCCGCAAACTGCGTTCCGGCACATTGGGTTTGCCCATGGTCAGATTCCAGTTGCCGAAGTAGGCGTCGATGTTGTAAATATCAAAGTCATCCACCAGATCGCTCATTACGATGCGTTCAAAAGGCTCGATATACATTTCCACATTGTTGCCCCCCGCCGTGATCTTGGCTTGCGGGTCGATCTTGCGGGCGGCACGGGCAACGATGCGGCTGCGGAACAGCTGCTGGCTCATGGCTTCCACCCAGGTTCCGGCGTGTTTGTGCTTCATTTGGGCGTGGGAAGGTATTTCCATAATGGTACCATAGGATTTTACCTTGCCCTTCAGGATTTTTGCCGCTTCGGTGACTGCCGCTTCAATACTCTTGAGGTATTCTTCCGAATACATGGGGTAGCCCCGGCGGAACATATCCATATTGCAATCGGCCTGACTCATGCCGCCTACATAGAGTGCATGCAGCTCAAAGTCCGAATCCAGAAACTTTTTGTAAGTCCCCAGAAAACGCTTGCGGGCGTTGACTGCCGGGTCGCCTTTTTCGCCGCCGATAATTGGCAGCGTTGCCGAACCCACCCCCATCATCCGGTAGCCTTCCATCAGGGGTGTCCAGATACCGAACTGATTGACCCGGAAGAAGGGGTCGCGTTTGCCTTTCATTGCCGGAGTGCTGATAAAGGCACTCTGCACCATGGCGATCTCTTTATTGCCCACAAAGGCATGGACTTCCAATACATAGTAGCCACGCTCCTGACCGGGCACAACGATTTTTTCGCCTTCGGTGTAGGGTTTGCGTTTTTGGGTATAGACTGTTTTGCCCAGATCGTTTTTCATGGTAAGAGTGTATTCCAGATCATCCAGCTTCTGCATTTCCAAAGCAAATTCAGCGGGTTTGCCCGGTTCCACCAGACCGAAAGCCTTGTCCGTGGGGTAAAAGTCCGGCAGCGGATAACCTTTCATAAAGCTCTGGCGGAAAAACTGTTTATCGGGCTTGACCACTTCGATTTTTTCCACGCCGACTTTGCGGAGCTTGAGGTCAGTAAAATAGAGTTTGCCCTCCACATCCAAATAGAGATTTATCACCAGACGGTTGCTGGTGAATTTGGAGGCATTGAAGCGGTAGACGCCCTTTTTCCAGTCAAAAGTGCCAGTCATACAGCTGCCGTCATCGGTAGCGGCGGCACGGCCGTAAACTTTGCCGCTCCGGAGGATGATCCGCCCACCGAAGCGGCCGGGATTGGCAGAGCTGATATTTTCGCCCTTCACGAGATAACTCAATTCATAAACTGCGTTGGGTTCCAGCTTTACACTCTGCACATAACCTTTGCGGCTGGTTACGCAAGCGGCGTTTTTGCCGTCGATCTGCACGGGGTTTTTCAGGGAGTCTTTAAGCACCACCCAATGTTTGAAGCCTTCGCTGAAATCGCCGTTTTTAATGGCGTTGGCACTCAAATTCAGGGCAAAAAAAGCCCCCAGCAGTATAAATAATATACGCATAAAAAATCTCTTTGGTTATATAGTTTGAAAATTATTCAGATTTCTTTTCGGCGGCAACTTTTACCAGTTTGAAATCCGCAAAGTAGCAAGTGCCTTCGGTATCCAAATGCATGGTAAAAACCAGTTTATTGCTTTGGAAATAGGAGCCTTTGAGCAGAGTTTTGCCCTCTTTCCAGTCAAAAGTGCCGGTCATGCTGTTGCCTTTGGGGTCAGCAGTACCTCTGCCGTAGCGTTTGCCGCCCCGGATGATGATGCGGGCACCCTGACCGTGTTTGCCCCGGGCGATATTTTCGCCTTTCATCTTGAAAGTCAGGAGGTAATCGGCTTGGGGGTCAACAGTTACATTCTGTATGACCTGCTGACCTTTGGTGATCACAACCGAGTTTTTGCCGTCAGCTTTGACATCGGTACTGACTTTGGCTCCTTTAAGCAGCATCCAATGCTTGCCGCCCTTGGCAAAGTCGCCATTCTTAATGAGATTGACTTCGGAAGCACTCAAAGTAAACATTGCCATCAAAGCCAGAATAAAAGTTGTTGTACGCATAAAATAATTTTTCCTTTCAATTACTTATTCAAAAATCACCAGCGGCAGGAGAGCGTTATCCCGTTCACCGGCGAGACCTTTATCCATATCCAGCCAGTATGGCGGCATGTTGGCACTCTTGCTGTTGTTGTCAAAAACTACAAAGTCAAAGTAGAGCGGCTTGCCCGGCACATAGCCTATTTCACTTTTGGGTACAGTTATTTCGTACACCGTGTGATTGTTCTGCCGGTAAACATTGGCCTTGGTTGAAATTGCCTGTTTGGTGAAATATTTTACCACTTCCGGGCCTCTGGGTGTGAGTGCCGCGCTGTAGTTATGGCCCTGACTGTTGGACTTTTCGCCCAGATTGCGGACACTTTCCGGTGCGCCGGGCGTGTTGGCAAAAACAAACTGCACGCTGTCGCCCTGCCAGATGCTTTCTCTGCTGAAGCGCTGGATGTGGGTGGGGTCATCGACCTTGACGGTCATATAAATATTTTTACTGTCATAAGTCAGACTGTATTCAGCAGAAATATCATGTCCGTTGGGATTGAGCGGGCTTTTGAAGTAACTCAATTCCGGGTGCAGAGCACTTACGGGCTGCACATGCGTGGGCACCACGAGTTTGCCGCTGACAGTTCCGGCAGGGAATTTGCCGTTTTTATCGAGCTTGACAAGTCCGTTATGCTTTTTGAATTTGACCGTATTGCCAATGATTGCGGCATCAAATTTTTCGCCATTTACGGTAAAGTCAACATTTTTCTGACCTTTTTTGACTTTTACATCGGCTTTACCGATAGCGCCGGGCAGAATGTCGATCGACTTTTCAGCGTATTTTACCGTGATTTTTTCATTACCGCTGTTGTTCACATAAAGTACGGCTTTATCCGGAGCGGTCAGCTTGGCTGCTGACTTATACAACGGCCGGATGGCTTTGAAAATGTTTTCCACTTGCGCGGCAACTTTATCCGCCGGTTCATCCAATACCAGATAGAACGGCTGCACTGTGAGATTGAGCGGTTGTCTGCCGGCAGCGAGGCGGGTTTCCCGGCCGTACATACTGACCATGAGGGCGGGTTTTTCCAGCTGAAGATTCAATGTGTAATCGTTTTCAACACTCCATGCCGAAAGCATGGTTTTGCCGTCGGGACGCTTGAATACATACGCATAAAGCAGTTTGTCGGCCGTTTTGAGTTCTTTGACAAACTTTACAAATGCCAACTCGCGGGCAAAGGTTGCAAATGCTGCGCCGCCGGGGAGCGGAGTGTAAGTCAAAGTGCGGTTATCGGCAGCGCGTCCCGGTTTCCATACGGTGGGGAAACTGCCGCTCATGGGATTGTTTTCGTTAAATCCATAGTGCGTACTCAAACGGAAGATCGCCACGCTGCTTACCGGCGAGGCTTTGCTTATAACCATGGCGCGGGCGGTCAAAAACGCCTGCGTTACCGCCAGACCTTCATCAAAACGGTCGCCGTAATAAGTCATATATCCGGTTTCGGTATTTTCCACCATGGGGGATTTGCCCAGCGACCGGGCAAGTTCGCTGGATTTCAGATAAAAATCGCGCAAACTGCGTTCCGGAATATTGGGTTTGCCCCGCGTAAGATCCCAGCTGCCGAAGTAGGCATCGATATTATATACATCAAAATCATCGACCAGATCCGACATCACCAGCCGTTCGATAGGCTCAATATACATCTGCACATTGTTCCCCCCGGCAGAGATTTTAACTCCGGGATCGATCCTGCGGGCGGCACGCGATACGATACGGCTGCGGAAAAGCTGCTGACTCATAGCTTCCACCCAGGTTCCGGCGTATTTGTGCTTCATTTGCGCCTGCGAAGGTATTTCCATAATTGAGCCGTAGCTGGATACTCTGCCTTTAAGGATTTTGGCGGCTTCAGTTACAGCCTCTTCCACACTTTTCAGATACTCTTTGCTGTACATAGGGTAGCCGCGGCGGAACGCCTCCGTATCGCATCCGTTTAATGATACACCGCTGGCATAAAGTGCGTGCAGCTCAAAGTCTTTGGCCTCCAGAAAAGCTTTGTAGGTTCCCAGAAAACGGCGGCGGGCATTGGTTGCCGGATCGCCTTTCTCACCGGCGATTATCGGCAAAGTTGCCGAACCGGCCCCGATCATACGGTATCCCTCGATCAAAGGGCTCCAGATACAGAACTGATTTACCCGGAAGAACGGGTCGCGTTTGCCCTGCATGGCGGGAGTGCTGACAAAAGCGCTCTGTACCATGGCAATTTTTTTATCTTTTACAAAAGCATTGGCTTCAAGAATGTAGTAGCCGCGTTCCTGACCGGGCACGGTGATGATTTCGCCGGTGGTGTAGGGTTTGCGCTTCTGCGTGTAAACGACCTTGCCGAGTTCATTTTTTACCGTAAGGGTGTATTCAAGATCGGCAAGTTTCTGCATTTCGAGCTTGAATTTGGCCGGAGTGCCCGGCTCTACCAAACCGTATGCTTTGTCGGTGGGGTAGAAGTCCGGCAGGGGATAGTCTTTCAGATAGCTTTCGCGGAAAAACCTGTTGCCCGGATTGCTGACTTCAATCTTTTCGGGGCCGATTTTGACGAGTTTTACATCCGCATAATACAATTTGCCATCGGCATCGAGCCGCAGATAGATATCGAGGCGTTTGCTGTTGAATCTGGAACTGTTGAAGCGGTAAACTCCGCGTTTCCAGTCAAAAGTGCCGGTCATACAGCTGCCGTCGGCATTGGTCGTGGCTCTGCCGTAGGTTTTGCCGCCATGCAGAATAACGCGTCCGCCCTGCGAACTGGAGCTTACGCCGGGGATATTTTCGCCCTTGACCAGAAAACTCAACTCATAAACAGTATTTGGTTCAAGCGCGACTTTCTGTACCAGGAACTTACCGCGGGTAACACAAGCGGAATTCTTATCGCCGGCTTTGACGGTGGTGCTCAGCACAGCCCCGCCGATATTGTTCCAATAGGTCAAATCTTTACTGAAATCGCCGTTTTTGACAATGTTACCGGCATTGGCGGTGTTCAACAGCAGAGCGGCAATAAGCAAAAGAAATATTCTCATAATTTATTCCCTGCTTTTCAATAGTTTTATTGTGCTTTTTTTTCAGAACCGACTTTAACAAATTTCACATCGGTATAGCAGCATTTGCCATCGCCCGCAAGCCAGAGTGTGATCTCCAGATTGGGCGACTTAAAATAGGAAGCCTTTAGCGTGCATTTGCCCTGTTTCCAGTCAAAAGAGCCGGTCATACAGCTGCCGTCGGCATTGGCCGTACCGCGAGCATAACGCTTGCCGCCGCGGATAATAACTCTGCCGCCCTGACTTTTATCTTTGGCAACGATATTTTCGCCCTTGATTAAAAATGTAAGTTCATAAATGCCGTCGGGCTCGATTGCTACGAGCTGCCTTACAGAACGCTGATTGGTCAGCACCACAAAGTTTTTGCCATCTTTTCCGGTTGCGGCTACATGTTTCACCTGCGGAGAGACATGCCAGAATTTGGTACCTTCAGCAAAGTTGCCGTTTTTGATCAAATTTACTTCTTCGGCTGCACTCAAAGTAAAAGCCGCCATCATCGCAAAAATAACTGTTGTAATACGCATAATTTTTCTCCTTTTATAAAATTTCTATCAGTTACCGCTTTGAGTTTTTTCTGTGGTGTCATTTGCATACCACTTCCATTTGCCTCTCGGCTCGATGGTATCGCCCAATTCTTCGCC
>JAFVQX010000117.1 GCA_017504585.1 Lentisphaeria bacterium | reverse complement strand
ATATTACCATAATACGGCTATCCGGGAGATGGAAAGCCGTTGTGATATGAAATTTTAATCTAAATTTGGAGATAAATATATGAAGAAGTTTGAAGAACTTTTTGCCGAACTCAAAGCCAAGGCTGCGTCCGGCAATCAGGAGTCCGGAACCGTCCGCGAGCTTGCCAAGGGTAAACACTTTGTGGGCAAAAAAATCGTGGAAGAAGCTGCCGAAGTATGGATCGCTGCCGAGTATGAAGGCAAAGAACGAACCGCCGAAGAAATTTCGCAGCTTTTTTATCACTTGCAGGTAATGATGATCGCCAACGATATTGAGTTGGAAGATGTTTATAAATACCTTTGAGATGTAATTCAAATCAGGATAATGAAAATGCTTCAGTTTGCTATTCCCAATAAGGGCGCTCTTTCCGAAGGCGCAGTTCAGATCTTGAAAGCCGCCGGATATAAGTGCACCCGTTACAGCCGCGAGCTGATCGTCAGCGACAGCGAAAACGGCATTGATTTTGTTTTTCTGCGTCCCCGGGATATCGCCACCTATGTTGGCAGAGGGATCATCGATCTGGGGATCACCGGACGGGATCTGACGGCGGACAGCCGTCAGGATGTGGCGGAACTGCTGCCGCTGAACTTCGGCAAGTCCCGTTTCTGCTATGCTGTGCCCAGAGAATCCGACCTTACTCCCGATAAATTCAATGGTTTGCGCATTGCCACAAGCTATCCGGAAATCGTGCGGGCTGATATGGCAAAACGGGGTTTCGATACGCAGATCGTCCGTTTGGATGGCGCGGTGGAGATCTCGGTAAAGCTGGGTGTTGCCGATGCCATTGCCGACGTGGTGGAGTCGGGCAGAACTTTGATCGAAGCCGGTTTGAAGACCGTTGGCGATGTGGTCATGCAGTCCGAAGCGATCGTTATCGGGCATGATGAAAAACTGTTGGAACAGCCGGAAGTCAAAAAAATCCTCGCACGTCTGCGGGGGGTGCTGGTGGCGCGGGATTATGTGTTGATCGAATACAACGTGCCCCGCAATATGCTGGACGAATGCTGCAAGATCACTCCCGGGATCGAGTCGCCCACCATTTCGCCTTTGAGCAATCCGGATTGGGTTGCGGTCAAGGCAATGATCAAAAGCGGCAAAGTCAATATTATTATGGATGAATTGCAGGAAAAGGGCGCCCAGGGTATTTTTGTTACCGCGCTGAATTCCTGCCGTATTTGATAAAAAATTATTTGGGGAGTTGGCAATGAGTCAGAATATATTGAACACTGCGCACCGGGTTTTTGAAATCGAACTTGAAGCATTGCAGGCAGTTGACCGTCAGCTTGGCAGCGAGTTTGTGGAGTTGGTAAAACGTTCCGAAAAAGCTCTTGACCGGGGCGGCAAACTGGTCATTACCGGAGTGGGAAAAAGTGGTTATATCGGCAAAAAAATTGCTGCAACTCTTTCCAGTATCGGATCCACAGCGGTTTTTATGCATCCGGTGGAAGCGCTGCATGGCGATTTGGGGATCATGCGTAAAGATGATTTGCTTGTTGCCATAAGTTACAGCGGCGAAACTGACGAATTGATCCGCATGATCACTCCCGCCAAGCGTTTGGGGGTGGAACTGGTATCGATCTGCGGCAGTGCCGATTGCCGGTTGGGCAAATTGAGCGATCTGGTGGTGCCTATGAAGGTGGAGCGGGAAGCCTGTCCCTTTAATCTGGCGCCCACATCCACCACGACGGCGCTTTTGGCACTGGGCGATGCCTGGGCAATGGTCATGCTTCAGGAACGGGGCTTTACCAAAGAAGATTACGGCAGATTTCACCCCGGCGGTGCCATCGGGCGGATGGTTACCATGCATGTCAAAGATATTATGCGTTCCGGCGACCGTTTTGCACTGGTTTCGCCGGATACTGCGGTGCGGGATGCACTTTGCCGGATGGGTCATGCCCGGTGCGGTTCGGCGATAGTGGTGGATGAGGCTGGCAAGCTGCTGGGGGTCTTTACCGATGGCGATTTCCGCCGTGCTGCCGAAAAAGATATCAATGTGCTTACCCGCAAGATGGCTGACGTTATGACTGTCAACCCCATTGCCGTGGACAGCGAAGCGCTGGCGGTGGAAGTTGTGCGGGTGGTGGAAAAACACAAAATCAGCGACATCATTGTTGTAGACAGCGATCGTAAAGTCGTCGGCTTGATCGACGTACAGGATCTGCCCGGTCTTAAACTTATGTGATAAGAAAGGATCGTATAATGAATAGTTTGAGAAAATCTCTTGCAATAGTTGCTGCCGGTATGCTTATGTGCGCAAGCGTTTCGGCGCAAGAGTGTCAAGGCGGGGATTGGACGGATAATCTTGCCAATATGGGGCGCGGTGTGGTCAATGTGGTTACCTGCTGGTTGGAAGTACCCCGCGGGCTGATCTATCACAACAGCCAGCTGCCGGTGCTGGGCTTGGTGGTCGGAGCCTGTCAGGGGGCAGGATTTACAGCTATAAGAGCTTTTGCCGGGGTGGCAGATATTGCCAGTTTCGGTTTTATGTCCGACTCTATTTACAAATCCTGCCACGGCTTTGAAGAATGGGTGTGGGATGCCCGTTGGGTCCCGCATAATAACTGATTGTTAATTATTGAATAGTTGAGGTTTGAGAGGTACTGTGAAGAAAATATTAAAGTTTTTAGTTTCAATAATTTTATTGATTTCTGTTAGTGGGTGTTCTTTATTTGCTCCACATACGCAACCCATTACAATAACTGGCGAACCTGCCGGTGCATTGGTCGTTGTGAATGGTCAACCAATGACAGCTCCTGCAACTATTAAAGTTCCTAAAAATAAACAGGTTTCTTTAACAGTTACTAAAAAAGGATATTATCCGTTTTTTATTCATAGTGGATATACCTTGAGTACGTTGGGGATATTAGACGTTATTGGTGGATTTTTTATCTTGGTCCCATTTATAGGATTGGCTGCGCCGGGGGCGTGGACTTTAGATCAAGATCATTTTTATTACGTATTGACACCTTCAACAAATTAATTATAGCTTAACAGGGAGAAATAAAATGAAAAAGCTGTTCGTTTTAGTATTAACAAGTATTGGGTTGTCGGCTATGGCGTCCGTTGTAGATTTGCCTTTTATCGGACAAGGTTTCCCGTCTTCCTTTGGTGGTCTTATTTATTCAAATGCGACTCGAGCTGCTTACAAAGAACAGATTATTGATTTGGATAAATTTGAGGTTTTAGGTAAGGTTACAGTTCATGCTAATATGGAAAATGTGCTGTTGATTGTAAACTGGGGTGATACCAGTTTGGCTACTCTTAAAGCTAAAGCCAAAATGATTTATCCGCAAGCTGATGATTTTGTAAATATTGAAATAGATGTTACACATAAAAATATTTTTGTATTTTATATGCAAGATACAGTTGAGATGCGAGCTGTAGCTGTAAAGTATAAAAAATAATATATATCGAATCATATCTGTGTTGAAAACCTGCAAGTAATCAAATAAATTGCAGGTTTTTTGTTTTTTACAATAATAACTATTTTATAATTTCATTAAGTAGTTATTATTGCATTATTATATCGCTTTAGCGTAAAAAAACTACCGGCTGAGCCGGTATGTCGCCGAAATAGCTTTAGCTTAAAGATGACAAAGTCATTAATTAAATGCGAACATTTGATGACATTGAATAATGTTAGTTGCAACTATGAGTTTACAATGTATTACTGCATTTGCAGTCGTAGGACAGTTGCAAGTGGTAAATAATTCAAAGCTCGTGTCGGGTTTCCGGTTCCATCGCCTTGAAGGTGTGGTGCATACCACCGGCTAAACCGGTGGTTTTGATTGCAAGCAACTCCCCAATGGTGAAATTTTAAGATTGAGAAAATGCTGATCACTATTAATTAAATACTTACATAAAAGATAAAGGTTGCGGAGAAATTTTTATTTTTATTTAGCACTGAACCCAATATCGGTTGATAAACAGTAAAGATGTTGAATAAGATTTTTTCAAAACTTAAAGGGGGCTGTT
>JAFVQX010000116.1 GCA_017504585.1 Lentisphaeria bacterium | reverse complement strand
GTCCTGTTGGAAGCTGCAAAGGAGCTTACCCATGAAGATTGAAGAAGTTATTTCCCTTGTTATGACCGAACTCAACCGGGCTGAAGAGGCACACCCTGACTGGCCCAAAGATGATGTCAGAGCTGCGGCGGTGGTCGCCGAAGAGTCCGGCGAACTTGTCAAGGCGGTTCTTGATCACGAAGAAAAGAACACCTCCCGGTACGCAATTATTACCGAAGCTGTGCAGACCGCCGCATCCGCAATCCGCTTCCTGAAAAACTTTGAGGAGAAAAATAATGGCTGAACTGTTTACTTACAAATTCCGCAGGATGCCCGTCCGGATCGTCCGGCTTGACAATGGTAAAAATTACTTTGTCATCCGGGATATCTGCAACATTCTCGGCTTCAGCAATCCCAACCGTATTCTGGCGCAGTACACCGAAAATGTGCCGCTGTATGAGCGCATCCGTACTCCCGGTGGACTGCAGGTCGTCCGCCTTGTTCCCCGTGAGGATGTGGAACGTATCCTTGCCCCCAACAATGGTCGCAAGGCTCTGCTTCTGGAACGCTGGCTGATGAAAAACATCTTCCCGGCATTGGAAGCAGATGAAGTGGCTCTGGCACAGGTTCGCTCCCTTGTGGTTGGCTTTGTTTATGCAATGCACACCATTATGACGGAGCAGTATTTTGCAGATAAATACGGAGGCTGTAATGGTCGATGCAAATGAAATAACAAAAGCTCAGATTGATTCCTCTCAGGATCGCTCTCGGTTCGTTCCGGTCCACGATCTGCGCCGCTCTGGCAAACATCTCGACCACGCCATCAGGCAGCAGACAGTTCGTGGCTTCCACTTTCGGAGAGTGATCCGGCCATTCGACATCCGTGACCGTAATCAGATACCGATCACCGACAAGCAGAGTTCCAGCCTCGTAAGTCAGGCTAACAGTCTTGTTCCGACCGCTCCTTACTGCATCGCGGAACTCATCGAACCCGACCATGCAGCAGAAGACATCCTCGCTGCCGGATTCCAGTTCGAAGGCGATTTCTTCCGAAGCCCCGCAAGTGGCGAACCTGAGTTTTTCGTCCGCAGATTCAATTTTGATTGATTTGAAGAGCGTCATCGGGGACCTCCGACAAATCAGCTTCCCGAGTGCAGGCAAAGTACTCGCCAACGTGTTTTTGTTCACTTCGATCATTTCATACCTCCTTGGGGTTAGGTTGTTTGGTTTAAAATGCAAAAACCCCGCCGATCCCGAATGACCGGCAGGGTCAATTTTGATCGTGAACTTATTTCACTAAGATAATGTATATGTATGTTTTTTTTGAAGAGCAGGGTAAAATGATAATCAGATCCTATTGAAAAATACTCACCATAGCATATTGGCGATTTTTGCTTTCGTGAAATCCGGATTTGACATTTTTTCTTTGCGATATTATATTATTACGTGCTTTGAGATTATTTCAGGTAACTATATAACAGAAAGGGCGCATAATGAGTTTTTCAGAGAGTATGATTCAAGATGTGTGGGAAAAGGGAACCGTAGTTAAAAACAATGATCCTCAGAAATGGTGAAAGGACCAGTGTGGAGCTTGGATTTCTCGTTCGCAGTATGGCAACAGAAAATCACAATATGGTTGGGAAATTGATCACATATCCCCGGGAGGCGAGGATAAATTATCAAATTTACGTCCTTTGCAATGGCAGAATAATGTAGACAAGAGTGATGGACGCCTGAAAGGATATATTACCGCAGAGGGAATTGAAAACGTGGACAAATGCCCCCGGCGCCAATCATCTTAAAAGATGGTGGTGCGGGAAAACTAGTCTGGCAGATTTTTTGATTCATAGTGTAACTTATATCAAATATTGCACCTTTTTTTTCTGTGAGCGGTTGTCTGTTCCTATTATTTTTAATGTCCCCGTGTGTTCATCGAAAGAGAATTCCTGCCACGCCGTACTAAATTTATCAAAGCATAGTATGTTTTGGGGATCAAATATTGAAATACTCCAGTCAGAAGAAACAAAATCAAAAAATAGGTGACAGTTTGGAATCACTTGTTCTTTTTCTCCATACCTATAATAAATGGAGACATGAGGCACACTTCTGTTTGGGAGACTCTGTGTGGAGTGAGAAATGGCTTTTGAATAAAAATCTCTTAAGGCGACGGATCCAAAACTCATGGTGCTTCTCCTATATTAATTGCGGTTTGATTCAACATGCAACCAGTATATACTGATATGTTGTCTTCCGGTGAAGTCGCCAATATTCCGCAATTGGCAAAAACGGTGGGGCTTTCCGAAGCCTATGTAACCAGGATTGTGTCACTATTTAATCTTGCCCCATCCATTGTCGAGGATATTTTGAATGGCAATATTCCTGATGGGCTGTCATTGGTACAGCTCACGGAAGGTTTGCCGGACAGTTGGCAGGAACAATGCAAAAAACTTGGATTTTCTTTCCGTCAAATGAAATTTTGAGGAAGGAATCCACCCTTTTCAGAAATTACAACTTGTTATGCGAGGCAAATTGGCGTATAGAACCAAATTCTGAAAACGAAAAAGGAACAGTTTGAGGTTTTATGCAAACTGTTCCTAATCAATAGAATATACAAGTGTAATTAAAAACCTACACAAGTTTTATTTTAATAAAATGGCGATGAAAAAGTCAAAGTTGGTGTTTCTTTGAAGGATATAATGTATTTACCACCAGTTACGGGATAGATTATTTCGCTCTTTACATCAAAATCACTTCTTTTGACCAGGGCTGCAAATTTTCCGTTTTCTGCTATATAGGGGTGAGCAAATTTAGAAATTACTTCCGGGCGATTGCCAATATTGTGATCTGTGCTGCAAACAATTACGCCGTCTACATCATTGGCTGTCAGAAAATGCGTATCGGGTCTGAATCCCGCCCTTACCATATTAGCGGCTATAACCATTTTATCTGCCGGATTGCAGCTTGCATCATCCAAACCGTGAACTATTACCATTTTATTATCAACCTGGTATTTTTTCTGCAATGACAGATGGATCATGTTGCCCGGATCGCGTATTTCACGCATTGCTGCAGTTAAATATTTGGGCGATTGCGGACATGCACTGTATCCGGCATTAAGACTGCCCTTGCCGAATGCTACTTCATCGGTCAACCCGGGCATACCGCAAAGGTCGATAATACAACCGAAGGTGTTTGGTGCAAGTTTATTGACCATCAAGCTTACATTGCCGCCCCCGGATGCCCCTGCAGCATAAATACGGTTGCGCTTGAACTTGATCTTATTTGCATCCAGTACATTTATTACTTCATAAAGAGCCCGCAGACAATCCATTGCCTGCAAAACGCCATGATCATACGGAACTTTATCGTGTTTGGTTTCGCCGCTTTGCAGATAGTTTACACTTAAACAAATAAGGTTATAGCGATCACTTAAAAGGTCACACCATGGAGCAGTATATTCCCATGTGCCGCCCCAGTTATGCGATAAAAGCATCAAACCGGTATTGGTATCAATCCCCTTTCGGGGAGTGCGTACATAATACTTTACCATACGCTTACCCGGCTGAAAGCGATATTCCTGACCTTCAAAACTTTGCACACCTGTTAATTTTTCCGGAAGCAGTTCCGTTAGAGGTATTTCCGAGGCATTGGTTGTCTTCCGGTCAGGAACATCATCGTTGACAGCTAAAAGCATACCTCCTGCTTTGGTCGGCATACAATCAATTTTTTCCGGAGGATTATCAACAATAAAAAGATCATATTTACTCATTTTTCTTTGTTCCTTTTTGCCAATATATATTGATTTGTTCAAAGGTTTCAAGCCATGATTTTTTGCCATATCAGCAGCACCTTTGCCGCTGTACAATGCAATCAGTGCTTTGGTTGTCCCGCGAGGAATAATTATGGTGAATCCGGTGCATTTCTGAACAGGTACGGCTTTTTGTGGTTGGAATATTCCATCCAGATCAGATATAAGGTATTCCCGGTCGATCCATGCTTTTACCCCATCACGCATTGTTATGGTGTCTGCATAAACAAGTATATTGCACAGCAGAAAAAACATTGCAACTAAAGTTCGCATTTTTTAATCTTCCCTGATAATTTAATTTCAAAACCTTCTGAAAATCCGGATTACAATGGTCAACGGCGTTTTTAAATCTTTTTATTTGACTTTTAAAATTCTTTTCAATATTGATATTTTTTTCCGGATGAGTTCTCCGGAAAACATAACCGTCCCGGGTTCGATATGGAAACCCTGCCGCGGATCACGTTCCACCCACGGAAGAACTGCATTCAGCACTTTCAGTTCATCTTCAGCAATACGGTTGAATTCCTCAAGATTTTCTTCTTTCCAATTCTGCCGCAACTTATAGACACGGTAACTGTTTTCGGTACTGTGCCATATTGCCTGACAAATCAATACGTTGCCCAGTTCATCAAGCAAACGGTTATCTTGTGTACCTTGCAGAGCTTTACTGAAAAGTGCTGCACCGGCTTCCCACCCCACAGCCACCTTGCCGATACGCTCGATTATCTCGTCCAGATTGAACAACTTGGGCTGTTCCGGGTGGATAAACGCTTCACGCAATTCATCACCCCGGTCATCATCCAGCCAGGAGCCGCCAACCAGTTTGCCGGTCAGCGGAGCCGGATGGTAAATTTCATCATAAGCAAGGGTATAATTCTGCACGCCAAAGTAGATGAAAAGTATGGTAAAAGGGTGATAATACATCGTGCGTTCAAATTGTTCCCAAGCCGCTAAAATCAAATCGATATTGCAGTTGGGGAATTTCGTTTCAGCAAAACTGCGCAGGGCTTCTGCTTCGTTATCCGGAGAACCCGGACTGACGAAATAATTGAAGGCCTCCACATTCAAATTGGGCAATGCGTTGCCGAAGTTCCAGCACCCCATGAAGCTGACTAAATTGTTTTTGCGTAAAAACGCAGCTTTTTTGTAAAGTGAACTTATGATCGGCAAACTGACCACTGTTGCAAGTTCATGCGTGGTGCCAAGTTGCAATTTTGCCATATACCGCATCGGCTTCCGGCTGGTTTCGTCAAAGAGCCGCAGAAATTTTTCGGAAGGACCGGAATAACCGATACTGTATTCATCCATAAAAAAATGTTTTCTCCGCAAAAGATCTTTGTAGCCGCCGCGTTCAAAATCTGCCATTAAAATCACATCTTCCGGCAAAGCTTTGATAATGGCAGATTCGTCTTCCGGGCGTTCCCACGACCAATTCCATGCAATCACTTCGGCTGTTGCTGAACTTTTGCGTATCCCCTGATGGAGCATAGTTATCAATTCAGCAATCACTTCGGCTCGCGTTCTTTTGTAACAACGCGGACAGGTTATCTCAACATGCCACGGTTTGGTCAGCGGCTTATGACAGCGGTGCGAAAAGCAGTGCTGTGCAAATTCGCTGGCGGTTATTAAAATAACTCCGGCAAGTTCCGGCAGGCTTTTCAGCAGAGCTTCTCCGGCATTGACCAGATATTGCTGTACTTGTGGCGTTGAAGTACACATACAACGCAGCGTTATATCGGGGAAAACTAACTCTTCACCACGGCAATCAGGGTGCTTTTTCCAGAAATCATCCCGGTCATCCAGAGCCCGCGGCGGCTGCATATAAAGAAAAACCTTTATGCCGTATTGGGCTGCCCGGGCAATCAATGTCTGCATGGCAGTTATATGTTTTGCGGAATCTTTGCCCAACTCCATAAAGGGGGCAACTTGCACAAGATGATGAAGTATCCCGTGAAGCCAGATGGCGTTGAATCCAGCATCGGCAATTTTTTTCAACTCGTCATCGGTATAAGCTGACAAGGCGGTAAGTGTTTCATCATTTTCGCCTCCCGGCAGCTGTTCAGAGCCAAAACGGCTGCGGGCAGAACGCCAAATACGGTAATTCATACAATAAATACCTTGATTTATTCTGTTATTTGTTGCTGTTTTCTTCGATACTGGCAAATTTAGCCTTATCTGCCAGCGATACATTGCCTTCGACCTGACCATTATCCAAAGGATTTATCTCTCTGGTCTGCAGGTCACGGAAAAGCTGCCGCAACCCCAGAACACCGCCGATCCCGAACCAGAATACTGAAATAATACTGAATACCAGCGGTACGGCAATAATAGTAATAAAGAAATAATCGCCCCACCACGCCAGCGGCCACGGCGAAAAAATATTCCAGACAACTACGCCGGCAAAGGTGATCAGGAAGCTCCACACAAAACTTTGAATGAACAATATCCAGGCAATAAATTTATCGCCGCAACTGTAATCGGAAGTAATCCCCAACAATACGCCGGAGATATTCCGCCAGCTGAACTGACTTTTAAGATCAGCTTTTTTTTCTCCGTCCACACTGTACCGCCCACGGTGCAGCATGCGATCGAGATTGAAAGGTTCGCGTATAGTCAAATACGATACCACGCAATAAAGCAGCAGCGTAAAAAGCGAAATAAGAAAGAATATTTCGTAACTGTTGATCGGGAATTTGACCGGATCCATCGACCACTGCACATAAGGGGCAAATGGGTGCGATATTGTCCGCAAAAATTCATCCAGCGGTTCAACCCAGCCTTTTTCAAGCAAATATGGATAGATGTTATCCGCCCAGTTACGCTGGGCAAAGATTGCCGCCAATGATAAAACCATTCCGGAAATCAGCGAACTGAACGCCCCGGCACTGGTGCCGAACCGGCTGTAAAGGCCAAAGATCATTACTGGAGCACAGCCGCCCAGCCAGATCGAGGTGGCAATCATCACAAAAAGCTGTATGTAATCCATCTGGGCCAGATAAAGCGAGCCGATCAGGTAAATCGCTCCGATAGCAATGGAAACTATCCGCAACATCCACAAATGCTGTTTGAACGAAAGCGGCTTTTTCCGCAGCGGCAGCAGAACATCCTGCGAAAAAGTTACTGCCGAACTGAAAATCCGTGTATTGTCCGTGGAAATCATCGCCAGTATCATCAGCAGCAAAAACAACCCCAGCATACCGCCGGGAAGGATTTTTTGCATGGAAACCGCCAACATTTCCTGATGAAACAGTGTGCGGTACTGCAAATAAAGTGCGTTGCCTTCAGCCTCACCATGTGATTTGACCAGCTCCCGGTGGGCAGTTTCCAACATTGGTGTATCAAGATTGCGTTTTTCTGAAAGCGGTTGATCGACCCCTATCTTGTGCTCTTGCACCGGCACGGCGGCAATCGCCTGATTGAAACTGGTGCGGGCCTTTTCGTCAGGAATCAGCTCGGCGGCGGCCTGCCGGGATATTTCGGTACGGATCTCATGTGCCTGCGGTGCAAAATTCCGGTGATTGAGCAATACTATCAAGGTCAATGCCACCAATACATGCAGTACGGTAGTGATATGTTCACGCCATGCACCAAGAACGCCTGCCATTTTTTGTTCGTGCGGATTTTTAGCTGCCGAATATACCCCGGCACCATACCAACTTGCCCGATGAAAAATGCGGTTGAAAATAAGAATCATAACCGCAAACAAATTGAAATCCCGCAGCTTGGATATATCGTATGGGTTAATAAAACTTTCGCCTTGCACCCGATCCATCATTACCGGTACAATTTCTTCGCTCCAGCTGAATTTATAGAGGATAAAAAAGATAAATACCGCAATGATCGGAAACATAAAAATCCCTTGCAATGCGTCAGTAACAACCATGCTCAAAGTCCCCCCGGCACAGATAATACTGATTGCTATTGTCAGGCAGAATACGATTACAAGAAACATGGTCGATACTTCAAACCCGCCAATATTGACACTATGGGGCAACCCGAGGTAATAGATGAAGAATCTGGCGGCAACTGCGGGCATTATAGCATTACACAGAACTTCGCAAAGACAGCGTAATACTGCCGCAAAAATACGCAGCGGCCGGTTGTAACGCATTTCCAGAAACTGCCCCATACTCATAGCCCGTGTTTCACGGAAGCGGTAGAGGCAAAAGCCGGTCAGCGACATGATCATAGTAACCGGCAAGGCCAATGTCATCCAGAAAGAGAGAGCAAAGCCGCATTTATACTGACTTTCGGCATAACCTACCAGTCCAATGACAGCTAAAGCATTAGCTACATCGCTGGCACATACAACATACCGTGTGCAAACCCTTCCGGCAGAAAGAAAATCTGCCACGCTTCGCACATACCCGTGCATATAATACCCCAAGCCGATCACCATGGCAACAGGTATAATAACAATAAGCCAATCAATCAGAGTCATAGGTTCAGCTCTCTATATCTTTCAAGCAGTTAAATTGTTATTCATTCCCTGTCCAGATACCTTTCATGGTACCGGTGCCGGGCAGTGTAGTAGTGTAGTATTGCACATGACCATCCACATAGGCAATGTTAAGACCTTTCCCATGACGGTATTCCGGAGCGTATGCTCCGGTTCCGGTATTGGCATTGATATAATAGGAGTAAGCGTCTGCCAAATACATACAAAGAGTGGGATTTGGGATCCCGTTACGCGGAAAAGGCTTTGTTGCATAAGCACTGATATCTGCACTGCTGATCTTGCCATACGCCGCACCGGAAATGTAAAAGTTTATGCCGTAATCCAAATCCGGAGAAACAGTTTTGGTTGCGGAAGGACAGGCAAACGCACCTGCCATCTGGCGGTTGTTGGCAGGCTTGGTAGTGCTCCCCATTGCCCACCCTTCCTGAGTACCGCCAATATGCCAATAAGGCTTGAGAACCACCATCCATGTTTCTTTACGGTTGGTGTCGTAATAACAAGGCAGAAAATCATTATTATCGTTGGCGTAAGATTCTGCCATCAAGCCAAGTTGTTTCAAATTGTTGATACAGTTGGCTGCTCTTGCCCGTTCGCGGGCTGCGGAAAGTGCCGGCAGCAGCATGGCTGCCAGAATTGCTATTATAGCGATTACTACCAACAGTTCGATCAGAGTAAAACGCTTTTTCATAAGCTTTGTTTCCTTTCTTTTATGGAAGGTTGTGGTTTTTATTTACTCTCTGCGATCTTTTTTAAGGGAATCAAACGCACAATGGCATCGCTGCCGACCCGGTTGCCAGTTTTATAGCGAAATTCCACCGTATTTTTACCGGGCTGCAGTTTGAGTTTGGCAACAGGAACTTTATAATTTTTGCCCGGCTTCATTCCGCCTGACCAGACAGTACAGTTGCCCAGCGGATCTGCAGTCAGCGAAGAGCCTTCCTGCAAAGTCATCGGGAATTGGACCTTTTTGCCATTGACTGAAAGTTCCATATCACGCAATTCGGGTGGCTGCACGCCGGGCAAGGCTTTGACTCCGGCAATCATACAGCGGAAAAACTTTGTGTATGGCGGAATTTCTCTCAAGGTCATAGTCAGATATTTGATATTTTTCCAATCAATATCTTCGGCGGTATTAAGCTTAAAGAAATGCAGTTTCCACCCCGAATAATCCATTTTAACCGATTGTTTGTAAATTTTGCCTTGGGTATCAATCAGCCGGATATCGAATACAACATCTGATACTGCATAACTGCGCAGCCAGAACGCCAGTTCACGGGACTTACTCAAATCCAGTGCCTGCGGAAAGGTCTTGCCGAATGTCCAGCTGCCGACTTTATTGGTGTTGTTGACCAGCTGCGGGTAGCCGCTGTGCGTGCCGTGATACGCCGGATAAGTCGTGTGGGTCAGATTGGGCTGCATACCGGAAGTATAAATACCATGGGCATTGGCAAGCATTTTATCTTGCGGCAACTGCGAGTGAAAGCTGTTGCCGCGTACACCCTGTTTGAGCGGGGCAAGGCTGGCAAAATCTTCCAACACGATAGCATTGGGTGAAGTGTAAACCGGGTAACGCAGGACTTCCAAAGCAAACGGAACTGCGGTGTTGAATTTATTTTCCACTGTCCAGACATTGCTTTTACCGTCAATAGCTGCAACATGTTTATCAGGACTAAAATTCGCTTCAAAGAGTTTCCAACCGTCAGTGGCATTGCCGTACAACCGGAAATCTTTGTCTTTATCCAGCAGCAGATCTGTTACGCTTTTGGGGAACGCCCGGCTGACCCGGCACGTTTCGTAGCGGTTGAGCATTTCAAAAATCTCTCTGCCCTGCGGGTGATTGTCCAGCGTCTGACGCGACCCCTGAATGGAGATCGAACCGTCGCAGGCCAGACATTTGCTGGCGATATATTCCATGGCATTGACCCGGATCGCCGGATCCAAGCCGTACCAGCCCACATCAGCAAAGGCAAAATGCTCTGCGTAAGTAATAATACGCATGTGCTTGGCAAGCAGTTTTTTAATATCTCCGAACCCATTGGCTGAAGCTCCGCGAGCCACAATGTGCCACTGCATATTGAAGCCCAGTCCCACGCTGGTTTGGTAAAGTACATCGTGATCAAACTTTTTGTAGAATGTATAGTGGCACTGATCAACATAACGCCGCAAATCATATCCCATGGGACGGGCTTGTATCTCGCAATCGCTGGCATCAAAATAAACCAGATCGATATTGCACTTGTTGATGATGTTTGCAAAGTGCGTAGATACTTCCTCAAGCAGTTCACTTTGCGGTTCGAGCATGAAAAATTCCAGCTTGGTAATCAAACCTCTGACTGCTGAACCGGCTTTGTGGGCGGCAGCTTGCGTGCCGTAAGCACCACGGGTGCAGTTGATAAAACGGAATTTTTTATCCGGAGTTGTTTCAAATTTGCCATAACGGATGATCTCATTGCCGATGCACAGATGATTTTCCGGGAAGCCATACGGTTGCAGGGCAGACGGGCGTCTTTCCAGTACAATCGTGGTTGCTTTTTCGTCAATATCTTCTGCCAGCGGCGGACAGTTCACACCGGCAAGCCGTTTATCCGGTACGGGAGTAATGTAGGGGTCGTTACTGGAAATGGAAGGGCCGAACAAATGCACTCCGATCTTCAAACCCGCTGCATGGATTTTATCGGCGGCGGCTTTAAATCCGGCAAGCCCTCCGGGAAAATTCTTTTCATTTATCCGGTAATGACCATGAGTATCCAGCCACTGGTCTTTATCAAAAACGATGGTCTGGAAATTCCCGATTTTGGCATACTCAATGAGTTTATCTATGTCCGAAGATTCCATGTCAGTTACCATCAGATAGCTGCGTCTGATATTTTCCGATTCCCGCAGCCATTTGCCTCCCAGCTTTGGGGAGGGCAGATTGTGATCTTTCTGTACATCTTTTGCCACTTCAAAGAACATTTTCCGCGGCATACCCAGTAACGCAAGTTTACCGCCGTTGTAACCGTGCCGTTTGAGAAAATTTGCCGCCAGACGCATGGAATCATCTTTAGCGGCATACACTGTGCAGTAAGGTGCAAAATTCAAGGCAAATAAATTTGCCACAAAAGTTTTGCTGAAGTTTGCCGAAGTAATGGTGCTTTTGCGGTCGAGTTTCTTCATAGGAAACTCAATGGTCATTGCTTCCATATTTTCAGGAGAAGCCTGTACGACTTCAAAAACAAAGTAGCGTTTTGCAGCTTTGATGCGTAACGCCACTTTTACCGACGGATCAGGAAACTGCAGTTCCAGAATATCGTTGCCACGCCGGATAAAGCCGTTGGAACGCAGCACAGTTCCATTGACTTTGACTTGACAGATGGAGTCGGAGCAATTCGGGAAAGCGTATTCAGTTTTGTCAGCTTTGCAGTACAGCTTGCCCAGTTTGCTCTCCGGGGTGATAAGCATTTGCATAAATTCATTTTCAAAGGCCGCCGACTGTGAATTGCTTTTTACAGCAGCTGCGGAAACTTCTTTGATGCGTATATCATCGATTTCAACACTGGACTGCCACGGCACCATGATTACCAGAAAAGCGTTGCGAAAATTTTCCGGAACAGTGTAAATGCCGCTGACTTCACGCCATTCTGCACCGCACTCATCCATTGCCAAAGTAACCGTACGCATTGTTTTGTTCTGACTGAATTCGTACAGCCCCAAAGCAGCTTTACCGTTACGCATTTTTGCAGAAAACTGATAGTTTTTGCCCACCGACAAACCATTTACAGCAATATATAAATGGGCACCGCGTTTGTGTTTGACATCCACATCGGCGGTTATTTTCAGATGGGTGCTGCCTTCGGGGGATTTGCCGTCAGAAATCATTTCAACTCTGCCCGGTGAAGTCAGATTAAGCAGCCATTTACCCGGGATCCGTTTATTGGTACCTGCCTGCCAGGAGCCGAAGCCCTGATCTTTTGTAGCCTGGGCGGCGTTACTTACCAAAGTATAGCTTTCAAAACCGCTGTTGGCAATCGTTGCCGCCGGAAGTTGACAGACTGCCGTCAGCAAAGTCAATATGAACAATGATTTGCTAAATAGTTTATTCATGATCACTTCCCGTCTGCGGGGATTTCGGTGAGTTTAATATCATCGATTTCCACACTTTTCTGCCACGGCACCATGATCGCAAGATAAGCATTTTTGAAATTTGCCGGTACTGTGTATTCGCCGCTGATTTCTTGCCACTTATCTGCCGGCACATCGACGGCTTTGCAGACAGTGACAGCTTTCATAGTTTTATCCAGCTTATATTCGTAAAAACCGATATCGGCGTTGCCGTTACGCACTTGAGCGGTCAAACGGTATTTTTTACCTTCAGCCAAACCTTTGGCAAAAACATATAAATGCGCACCGCGCTGATGCTTGACATCCACATCGGCAGTTATTTTAAGGTAAGTTTTGCCCGTAGCGGCTTTGCCATCAATCACCATTTGCAATTTGCCCGGCGAAGTCAGATTCAAGATCCATTTGCTCGGTATACGCCGATTTTCGGCAGCACTCCAGTTGCCGAACCCGAGGTCTTTGGTTGCTTTAGCTGCATTGCCAACTAAAATATATCCCTCAAAACTGCCGTTATCGATCCCAACTTGCGGAGCAGCAGCCAGCAAATTGCCCGCCAAAGCTCCCATCAACAACATAGTGTAAACACTCTTTTTCATTTCCATACCTCCTCGTATTATTATTTTATTCAAAAACATGAAAAATTTCTTTTAATTCAGCTTCTTTGCCTTTTTCTGCATCCGGAGAATCGCACACCAGCACTTCCGCCATATACTTCCACCATTTTTTGCAAATTTCCTTTTCGCCTTGCTTGTTAAAGAGTTCTTCATCCTCAATTTCAACATAACAGAAAAGTTGATTGCTTTCTTCGTGCAGAAAAGTGGTAAAATTCAGCACTCCATGCTCCTTTAACAGCTCACGGATTTCGGGCCAGACGGGATTATGCCGCCGGATATATTCCTGTGCCATACCGGGTTTTGCCTGAATCAAATATGCTTTGCGGATCATAAACAGTTCTCCTTATTTGGCACAGGCACTTTTCAGATGCTGCCAACTTGCTTTGATTGCCTCTGCGGCAGGGGTGATGCCGTTATATTCCAAGTCAAAATAATGTTGATCGCCAGCTGCTGTCATTGCTTTGAGACAGTTGTAATTATCCACCAGCCCGGTACCGAGCGGAACCATGCGGTAATATTTGCCATCACCCATAAGCAGGGATTTTTCTGCCGGGGCGGTCAACGCTTCCCAGTCCTTGAAATGTACATGTACAATGTGCGGTGCCAGCTTTTTGTAAGCTTCAAGAACATCTTCTACGATGTAATGGTTGCCGCTGTCAAAGGTTACTTTAAGCCCCGGCACTTGCGTTACGGCATCCAGCAATTCTGCTGCCGTGGTAAACGGGCTCCATTTTACATCGACTACAAAACTTTCAATACTCACAAAAATATTACACTTTTTACCGAATTCCACTGCTGCAAACAATGCTTCCAACCATTGTTTGCGGCATTCCTCGCGGTCGAGCCCAACTTTTCCGGAAGTCGGCAGCATGATCCTGCCGGTCCCCAGAAAAGCCGCTTTTTCGATAATATCTTTGGTATTATCCATCCACTTATCTTGGGTCATGCCCGGTGCATTCACATCGTTGAAAACAGTATGGCAAACTGCTTTTACGCCGTAATCAGCACACATCTTTTTTATTTCGGCAAGCGAAACATCCAGCGTGTGGGTCTGGCAGAAATCAATCCCGTCAATGCCGTTTTTGCGGGCAAATTCAAACATTCCCCTGACGGTGTCTGCCGGTTCAATCAGATAAGCCAGACTCATTATACAAGGTTTCATAAGCTTGCTCAATGTCCCAGTTTCTGCCAAATGCTTTCAATATCAACAACTGTATTGGAACGCTGGGCTTTGTCGATGGAGAGTGCAATTACGGCACTTTCCAAGCCTTCCAGCCCGGTGGATTTCGGCGGCAGTTCGCCCATCATTGCCTTATAGAATTCATCCATGATGACCTGGTCGCCGCCGGCATGACCATCGGTGATTTCCAAATCATAATACCGGACAGCTTCTTCGCCGATACGCCGCACACTGATCTTGCCGTAAGAAAGTACCAATGTGCCTTCACTGCCGGATATATACATACGCCGTTCCGGAATTGGATTGGACATGGATGTATGGAATGTAGCACGCACGCCGTTGCGATATTCCAGAATAATCACCTGATTGTCAACAATATCTTTGTCGCAGGTAAAGGGCGATTCCACAGCGTTGGGGTCAGGATAATAGTTGAAAGGTCCCGTGCCGTCGCTCTTGGTGTGTTCAATACGCAGATAATCATTTTCCGGCAGATAAAAGTTCAAGCCGCCGAAAGAAGCTGTTTTGCAGGGCAGCGAACCGATGAACCAGCTCAGCAAGTCCAGGTCATGACAGCACTTTTCCAGAATATACGGCCCGGCGTTGGCACGCAGTCTGCGCCAGTTTTTCATAATATATGCACCAAGTTCCACGGAGAGGTTTTCATCAGCTTCGACGCTGATGATCTTGCCGATCGTTCCGGCATCGAGCAATTCTTTGACTTTGCGGTAAATCGGCGAATACCGCAACACAAAACCGGTTACCAGCTGGCAGTTGGAGTTGTTGAATGCCTTGAAAACTTCTTCGCAATCTTCGATGGTAGTAGCCATGGGCTTTTCAGTAAAAACATTTTTCCCGGCTTTGAGTGCAGCCATAATGTGTCCGGCATGACAGGTATTGGGCGAAAAAATCATCACCCAGTCCACGCCGGGTTGATTGATAGCTTCTTCGCATTGGCTGAAAATTTTTACATCGTTGAACCCCAAAGATTCCACCCGTTCTGCCGCACGCTTGTGATCCGGGTCACAGATACTGACCAGTTTGACATTGCTGTGTTTGCCGAAAAGCAAACGCGTTACATTGCTGCGGAGCCCGGCTCCAATCATACAAATACCGATTTTTTTGCTATCCATAGTAGCATCCTTTCGTGTTTTTGCCGTCGGACAGTTGAAAAATCCTTCTGACTGGCGGCAAAATTTTTATCTTTTATCAAAAAAAATGGTTGCAACATTCAAAAATACAAGGTATATTTCTTTGTATGTAAACAAATATACAGTAATTTGAGGATTATTACAATGGATAAAACGCTGGTAATAGATGACAAAAACAACGGTAGTCCGGTAGTTCACATTCTCAATTACCGCAAAAGCCAGATTCACGAAGAGTTCGGTCTGTGGATGAATTTACTTGTTCGCGGCAACCGCAGTACCGAAGGCGTAGGCAATGAACTGGATATGATGAATCCACCTCGTAAGTTGCGGATTTTTAAATTTTATGCTATATCGCACATGTATGAAGGGGCTGGATTTTACTATTCACAACAAACAGGGTTACGACGCATAACACCTGGCGACTGCATTATTACCACACCAGATACCGTACAACTTTACGGAGCTTGTAAAAATGCCGATAATCAGCCTTATGTGGAAGATAATATTTGCTTTGCCGGTCCGTTGGCTGATCATCTTTTCCGTTCCGGCGTGATAAAGGATTCGATCATAAGAATTGGCGCCGAGCGTAAACTCCTGCCGATAATCGACAAAGCTCTTGATCCATCAAGAGATTCGCAGATAGCTGCCAACATAATGTTAATAAATTTTCTGACCTCAATATACACCGAGAGTCGCAAAACTCCCAGTTCTGACATCAATGTAAAGTTAAAACTTCTGACCGAGCAAATGATTCAAGATCCGTCGCATTGGTGGACGGTCGAAGAGATGGCGGATTTCTGCGGTGTGTGCTGTTCATATTTCCGGGAGGCATTTCATCAATATGCCGGGTTGTCGCCCAAACTCTATGCCGATAAGATAAAAATCGGTATTGCTACTGAAAAGCTTATAAAGACCGATCTGAAAATACAAGAGCTGGCACACCTGCTAGGCTATGTAGATCAGTATCATTTCAGCCGTAGATTTAAGCAAATTGTTGGTTTATCGCCCCTGCAATACCGAACGAGTTCGCTTTTGCAGCACCCCGATGCCAAACAGTAGTTTAAACTCTCCACGAAACAACTTATTCCGGAATGACCTCTGTGGTATTGACAAAGTTCACCGCAGCAGGATTGCCGGAGCGTTTCAAGTCACCGGCATAGATTACTGTACCCTTTCCGATTTTGGCATCCCGTTCGGCAAAAGATTTCAGATTGCCGGCAAAATCAGATGACCAGGTGCGGGCAGATTTGATTTCATACGCATAGAGTTTGCGTTCTGCGGCAATCAGCATATCGATCTCAAATCCACGCTGGTCCCTGAAGAAATACATATCCGGTGTATTTCCGGAGTTAAGACGGGCTTTCAAGGCTTCAATAATAACCATATTTTCAAAGAGATTACCGATCAATGGATCCCGTTTGACCATATCGGCCGACTTGATTCCGATCAACCAT
>JAFVQX010000115.1 GCA_017504585.1 Lentisphaeria bacterium | reverse complement strand
GTGGACTTTCAGCCCACCCGCACCCGGGCTGTATTCTGGCGGGACTTTCAGCCCCTTTGCCCCTTCAGGGCTTTAAACCGCATACGCGGGCGGTGCGGTTGATGGCGGCTTTTTATGGGAAAATATGGGAGGGTATGGGAGAGTATGAGATAGTATGAGAGCATTGCCGCCAACTGTTGCGATAGTGTGCGTGGCGGCTCATGCCGCAAAACCGTGGCAGTATTGTGCGTGGGCGGCAAAAATTACCCAGCGTGCTGCTCGCCGGAGCGGAGCGTCAACCGGCTGCAGCGGGCTTTGCCCGCTTCCCATACTCTCCCATACTCTCCCATACTTTCCCATAATCTATCGCGCGGACTTACATGTGTGTGCCTTACGACAGTATATCGTATGCCGCAATAAGAATCTGCCGCCCTTCGCTTGTTATTTATACTTGCGGGGGGTGGTGCCGAAGGTTTTTTTGAAGATCCTTGTAAAATACCCCGGATCGGCAAAGCCGCAGAGCTGGGCTGCTTCGCTGACCCGGCAGGAGCCATCCAGCAAAAGTTTTTTTGCCGCATCCAGCCTGACTTGAGTGAGGTATTCCAGAAAAGTGTAGCCGCTGAAACGCTCAAATGCCCGGGAGAGGGTGGGTACGCTGACATTCAGCGCCACCGCAACTTCCGTCCGGTTCAACGTGGGCGATGAATAGTTCAGATGAATGTAATTTTCGGCAGCATGCAAAAGCTCTTTTGCCCGGTAGGTCGGAGTATTCTCTTTGCCGGTCAATGTTTTGCCCCGCATGATGTTGTAAAGTAGCAAAAGCACCGTGTGCAGGCGGCTTTCCGAAAGCAGGCACTCCTTTTCTGCACCCGGCAAGTGGGGCACAAAGGTTTCCCGCATACGCTCCAGCTGCCAATGGACTTCCTGCAGCTGTTCAGCAGAGAATTTACGGACAGGATTTTCTCCGTTGCAGCTGAAAAAATCCTTATCTCCCGACCACACATAAGATACGATCAGAGCTTTGAGGCCTTTAGTGATTTTGAATATATCCCGGTGCCGCACATTGCCTGCCATTAAAAGCACCTCGCCGGGTTTGACCGGGTATTTGAGTGAACCCGGGAGCACAACGGTCATACTTCCGGAAATAATGTAAATAAGGTCGCTGCGGTGGGAGTTGTGCCACTCGTTGCGATGGTGCAAAGTAAAATCCGCAATCGTCATATAGCAGATTTGCGGCAGCAAACCAAAGTTTTCCGGAAAATGTTCTTCCATCATAGAACTCCAATCACATGTTATATCCTTAAAAATAGCATAAATTTAAAAAAAATCAACTGCGCTGGAACTTTTGATACGAAATTCTTATTATTGATACAAAAATCCTATTCAAACCGCTTGCAACTCCGTTTTTTTTGCGTATAATTTATTTTGCAAAACATAATAACAAAATCAGAAAGGTCATTTTATGAAAATCAGTAAATTAGTGTTGGGTTGCGGCGCATTGTTTGCCGCCGTGGCGGTTTTTGGTCAAAGTGCACCGGTCAAAGTTGGTTGGGCCATTGAATCCATCGACCCCGGCCGCTCCAGCGTAATGCCCGGTTATGGCAGTTTCCGGTATTCTTACGGCTGTGCCGACCCCATTTACGCAACCTGTCTGGTGCTGGATAACGGCAAAGACTCGGTAATTTTTGTTTCGATGGATGTGATCTCCTCCCGGGATATTCTGCCGGAAGTGGTGGCGGAAGCCAAACGAGTTGCCCCGGAACTCCCGGCGGATAAGTTCTTTATCAACGCTACCCACACCCACAGTTCGCTCAATGTCTACTACTCCTGCAAAGGTGTCCCCGCAGAGTTCAACTTGATGAGCGGCAAGGAGATCTGTCAGCACATCGCCAAACAGGTGGTCAAAGCTGCCAAAACTGCGTGGAAAAACCGCCAACCCGGCAAAGTGGCGTGGGGTTACGGTTTGGGCGTAACCAGTTTCAACCGCCGCATGGTCTACTTTGACGATCTATCTAAACGGCCCAAAACTCAATACGGCAGCTCCATAGCCTACGCCGGTAATGCCGTTATCCACGGCAAAACCAATGACGACAAATTTTCCGGCTACGAAAACGGCAGCGATAACTACATACAGTTTTTGTATACCTTTGATATGCAAGGCAAACTGACCGGCGTTATCATCAACACCGCCGCCACCAGCCAGCTCTCCAGCGGCCCCCAGCGCAAATACACCAGCGATTTCTGGCACGATGTGCGGGAGATTTTCCGCAAAAAGTATCCCGGCTGCTATGTGTTGACCCAATGCTCCGGCGCCGGGGATCTGATGGCGTACAGCGGACATTTTCTGCAAGCTGAAAAACGCAAACTCCAACTTAAATACGGCGAAAAATTCCTGAAAGACTTCGGCGACAGCCTCGATTGGCCCGGTCTTACGCCTAAAACCCGGGAGTTCCTTGCTTACCGCAAAGCTATGCGTATGGAAAACGCCCAACGCATCGTTGCCGCATTTGAAGAAACTCTTGCATGGGCAAAAAAAGCTCAAGTAAGCAACATCGTTCTGCGCAACAAGATCGTTCCCCTTGAGCTTGATACCACCGTTATAACCCAAGAGCGGCTGGCACAAGCTCACGAAGTTTTGAAAAAGTGGGGCAATGCACCTTACAAAACCGACGGCACTCTGGAAGAACGGGGCAATTACAACTTCCTGCTGACCAACCGCATCGACGGAGCCAAAAAGATCATTGCCAAGGCTGAACGCCAGAAAAAAGGCGGCAAACACAGCACCGAAGCCCGGTTGGTACGCATTGGCGATGTGGCATTTGCCAGCAACGGTTTTGAGCTTTTTATGGACTACATGCACCGCATACAGGCCCGCAGTCCCTTTATCCAGACCTTTGTAGTGGAACTTGCCGGACATTTGGGCAGAGATCAGCAGGGCGGCTACCTTGCCACCCAACGCGCCGTGGATAACAAGGGTTATTCGGCAACCATCAATCAATGCCCGGTTTCGCCCAAAGGCGGTCAGGAACTGGTGGAAGCCACGGTCAAAGGATTGAAGGAGCTTGCCAAATGAACAATGTGCGTGATTTCGGTGCCGTCGGCGACGGCGTGACTATGGATACAGCTGCCATCCAGAAGGCGATCGACGCCGGAGGCATGGTGAATTTTCCGCCGGGTACTTACCTTACCGGTACCTTGTATTTGAAAAGCTATGGCGGTTTGCATCTGGAACAGGGTGCAAAGATCGTAGCCAGCAGCGACCCTGCCGACTACAATGCCGACGACTTTTGCGTGCAGAACCGCCCCCGCTATCACGAAGAAGCCTCCGGGGCACACTTGATCGTGGGCGTGGAAGTCAGTCATGTGACCATCTCCGGCGACGGCATTATTGATGGCTCCCGCAAGGCGTTTCAGCACACACCTCTGCCCAGCGGCAAGTACGAAGTGGATAAATGGCGACCGGCACAGATGATCTACTTTGTGGAGTCTGACCACATAAATATCCGGAATGTGGAGCTTAATAACGCTCCTTACTGGACATGTTTCATCCACGGTTGCGAAGATGTGACTATCTACGGCGTAAAGATTTTCACCGAATGGCGTACCCGCAACGGCGACGGTATAGATATCGACTGCAGTTGCCGGGTGACGGTCAGCGACTGCATTATCGATACCGGCGACGACTGCATAACCTTGCGTGCCGATTTGCAGCAGTTGAAAAATCAGGATCGCCCCTGCGAAGATGTAGTGGTGACCAACTGCATACTCAAAACCTGCTGCAACGCTATCCGGGTGGGCGTAGGTTCGGGCATTATCCGCAAAGCGGTGCTGGGCAATCTGGTGATACGGGAAACCCGCACGGGTATTTGCGTGGTCAGTAAGTATGGTGCTTATGCCGGAGTGAACATCCACGATGTAAAATTCCACGATATAATTATGGAGTGCAAACGCCCGTTCCTTATCCAAAGCTCCATCAAAGGCCCGCTGGATGCCGAAGAACAGCATTTGATCGACCTTGAATTCACCAACATCAGCGGCAGTGCCGACCGGGGCAGTCTTATTCAGGGCAATCCGGGGTATCCGGTAAAAAGAATAAACTTCAACAATCTGAACTTTGTCTACCATGGCGGCGAAGATATTACCGAACAACCCTATTATACAGAGTTCCGCAACAACTGCCCGCCGGAAGCGTTCCATATAGAAAACGCCGAAGATGTTTGCTTTGATAAACTCCGCATCGACTGGAGCAAGGCAAGCGATAAATTCACCCACACCGCCAGCACCAGAGCGTGCAAAAATATTGTAATGAAAGAAGTATCTTCAGAAAGACCGAATCTTGAAAAATAAGGGGATTTAAGTATGGTTGACTCAAAGAGCAAATGTTTTACTCTCATCGAGCTTCTGGTTGTTATTGCTATTATAGCCATTCTGGCAGCGATGCTTTTGCCCGCCCTTTCCTCGGCTCGGGCTGCAGCCAAAAGTGCCAAATGTATGGCGAACTTGAAGCAGATCACTTCGGCTGTCGGCATGTATGCCGATGACAGCGACGACTGGCTGCCGCCGGGGCAGAAACGGGGCCGGGATGCCAAAAACAAAGTAACCCAGGTCAGATGGTACAGCATTATCAAGCCTTATGGTATTGATTACGACAAAAACAGCAAAGCAACCTGTCTGGAGTGTCCGGCGGAAACCCGCAATTTCACGGATGTATTGACCTACACGCACTATGCAGTCAACGCCTATGTTATGGGTGCGTTCAACTCCAGTGACTCCCGGAGATTTCAGAACAAACGCAGCATTTATGCCGATCCCTCCGGCGTAAAACTGATCATGGACTTGAACGCCGCCACCACCAGCATCAGTTACCCCTCTGCCGCCAGCTATCGCCACGGTGCCGGAGATGACCGCAATACCAACTCCGCAACATCCGCCAAGATTCCCTCCGCCGGTGCCATCTGCAACGTAGGTTTTGTCGATGGCCATGTGGAACCGGTGACCGTAGTGGAAATGCTTCAGGGCAATAAGTACGGCATAACTTCCAGTGAGCCGATGTATATGGTCAACGGCGAAAGCATCCTGAAAACTTCCGCAGGATTTGACTTAAGCACAGCTGCGTATTGATTGCCCGCCACGGCGTGGTATTCCGCCCCTTCGGCTTGTCACGGCGTAGTGAAACGAAGCCGGATCGAGTACGAAGGTACACTCCTTCAGGGATCGTCTTGCCAAAACTCGCCAGCTGCTCGCAATATTGCCCGCCTGCGGCGATAGTTTGCGTGGGCGGCTGGCTTGTCCTCCGCAGCCTCCGGCGTAGGAGGATGCCGCCTTTCGCCGCAGCTTGCGGGCGATAGTATAGATGGCGGCTGTCGGACAGGTCGGACTGGTCGGACAAGTCAGACGGAACCTTGCCGCCAACTGTTGCGATAGTGTGCGTGGCGGCTGACTTGTCCTCCGTAGCCTCCGGCGTAGGAGGATGCCGCCTTTCGCCGCAGCTTGCGGGTGATAGTATAGATGGCGGCTTTTGTGGGAAGTATTGGGAAGGTTTGGGAAGTATTGGGAGTTTTTGGGTGCATTGCCGCCTTACTGGCGCAACATTGTGTGTGGCGGCTGTCGGACAGGCATTGCCGCCTTACTGTTGCAACATTGTGTGTATGCCGCGTGGCAATACCAGGCGTATAGCTCACAGAAACAGCGCGTCTACCGGCTGCAGCGGGCTTTGCCCGCTTCCCAATACTTCCCAAACCCTCCCAAATCTTCCCAATTCTATCGCGCGG
>JAFVQX010000114.1 GCA_017504585.1 Lentisphaeria bacterium | reverse complement strand
GGTATGGTTCAGCGTTGAGAACAGCAGTCTCTTGCTCTCCGCAGAAAAGCCGTAAGTGCCTGCAACTGTAAGCACTATAAAAAGAAAATTGCCAGGGACTTTATTTGTAAGTCCTTGGCAATTAGAAAGTTCTGGTGGAGCAGATGGGAGTCGAACCCACGACCTATACGATGCGAACGTATCGCTCTAGCCAACTGAGCTACTGCCCCTTGATCGTTATTTCAATAATGTATCATATTTTTTGAAAATTGCAAGTTATAAAGGATTTTTTTTGACTTTTTCCTGCTCCTGTCCAAGGTCCTCCGGCAGCGGCTTCAAAACCCGAATGACAACTGTTCCGGTTTGTTATCAGGGCTTTTTTCCGGGACTTCCGGCTGTGCTTCTTCCGCAAAAAGCGGCAATTCATCGGTAACGGCAGGATTTTTCGCTTCCGCTTCGGCGGCGGGTACGGTTGCCGCACTTGGCTCACTTTCTGCTTTTTCGAGCTGCAAAAACTCTGCCAGTGCCATGATTTTCACGCCCAGTTTGGCGGCTTTGGCAAGCTTGGACGAGCCTGCCGTTATATCGTTTGCCACCAGCAAGCTCAACTCTTTGGATACACTATCCACCGGCTGAAACCCCTTTTGCTTTGCCAAATCTTCGTAGTAAGAACGCTTTTCGGGCATCTTGCCGGTAAAACACACTGTGGGCAAATCAGCGTCGCCGCCCTGACTTTCGTTCAGAACCACGGCTTCAAGGAGTTCATCAATAAATTCTGATTGATCTGTCAACTCTTTTTTGATGGCTTTTGCCCGTTCCGGCCCCACGCCGGGAATGTTGGAAAGGGTTTCTTCGCCGGCAGTGCGTAATTCGGATAACGGCAGATTTTTCAATATGACTTTGGCTACATTGATCCCCACATGGGGTATATTCAATGCCGCCAGCACCTGATAGTCGCTTACATTGCGGGCTTTGGCGATTTCGTTGAAAAGATTTTCTGCGGACTTGGTCTGAAAACTCTCCAAACGCATTATATCCAGTATTTTCAGCTCAAAAATATCCCGCAAACTCCGAACATTCAGTGTATTCATCATCTTCCGCAAAGTCGGTTCGCCCAGCCGTTCGATGCCGATATTTTTTACTGCGGCAAGCAAATTCTGCAGCCTTACTTCAAAACACTCTTTGTTTACACAACAAAGTTCCGGTCCACGCTGCTCCAATTTGCTCTGACAGCAGGGACACTTCTCTATAAGCACGCTCCGGCGGTTTTCGCCGGGGAGCGAATTGACGATGTAAGGTATGACATCCCCTGCCCGCTCAACTTCGATAATGTCGTTTATCTGCAGATCTCTATCCAAAACATTCTGCAAATTGTGCAGTGTGGCATGGGTGATGGTCACGCCGCCGATCTCCACCGGGTCGATCTCCGCAACCGGGGTCAGACAATTTTTGCCGAAGCTCCAAACCACTTTACGCAGCACGCTCTGGCGGCGGATATTGGTGAATTTAAAAGCGATCGCCCCCCGGGGATGGTGAGCCGTATTGCCCAAACTGTTGGCGTAGGCTTCGTCAGCGATCTTGATGACCACGCCGTCGGTGGGGTATGGCAGATTGGAGATTTTTTCCAGAAGTTCGTCAAAATATTCCGGCAGATCTCTCCGGCTGTATGCGTAAGAGATTTTCCGGTAATCCACCAGAGTCAGTTTGGCTCCTTGAGCTTGAATATCGGCAATTTCCTTCAAGCCCATGATCCCGGCAACAGCGTTGCGGGAGTTTTTATAGACATCGCCGTTTTTGCGTTTGATATTTTTGTAAATGGTGCGGAAATCATCGTCCCGGATAACGATTTCGCCCCGGATGGGCTGGTTTTTCTGCAGTCTGCCCACATGATTCTCCACGCTTTCCAGCTCAATAAGGGGTACTTTGTCAGTAATATCTTCCCCCTCGGCGCCGTCGCCCCGGGTCACTAACAGTCCATCTTCCCACCTGGCGGAAATACCGTCGTATTTAGGCTGCACAAGGAGCATTTCGTCGCCGCTTCTGACATATTTATCTGCCCACTCCAGAACTTTTTCCAGACTGTATGCTTTATCCAGCGAAAGCATGGGCTCTTTGTGCCGGACTTTACCGGTGGATGCCACTGCCGCACCATGCACCGCACTCAACAGCGGGTGATCCGGAGCAAGTGCCTCCAGCTGCCGCATAAGCTCGTCGTACTCCACATCGCTGATTTCGGGGGCGGCTTTTTTCCAGTAAAGGTCGTTGTGATAAGCTATAAGTTTTTCAAGTTCCTGGAGCGTATGCATTTTCACCTCAAGATTTCATTGCTTCAGACAATATATCCCGCAAAACATTTTCGCTGGCTTCCAGCGGCACCGGCCGGGGCGCCAGTTCCAGCTTCATGCGATTGGCTCCGGCGCTGCGGCAGGTTTGTTCCAGGAGTTCAGTTGTCAATCCGGCAAAGCTGTTGAGTTTGGGTACCTGCCATAACTCCAGCACTCTTTCGTAATTGTTTATAACCGCTTCCACGGTAGTGCCGCCCAGAACTTTGCCGATTTCCAGCGTACGCTCTGTTACCTCTTTGCGCCCCACATAATAACGCCACGCCGCCGGGAGCAAGCGTGCTACCGCTATACCGTGTTCGATCCTGCCGAACCACGAAAAGCTCAACAAATGGGGCAATCCGGTGGATTTGTTGCGGATGGTCAAACCACCCAGTGCCGAGGCGATCTGCATGGCTTTCCGGGCTGATAAATCGTCGGGATCGCTCAAAACCTTTGCCAAATTGTCCCGCACAAGCTCCACCCCCACCCGGGCGGCGTTATTGATAAACGCTTTGCCTTCATCCATAGTTACATTGAGCCAGCCTTCCAGCAAATGCGCCAGAGCATCGCACCCGGTGGCAAGCGTTACGCTCCGGGGCATGGATGCGGTCAACTGTCCGTTCAAACCGGCGGCTTGCGGCACCAGCACCGGGTCGCTGATAAGTTGTTTGACCTGATTGATGCGGTTGACGATATTGCTGTACTGGGTAATTTCGCTGCCGGTGCCGGAAGTTGTGGGTATGGCAATGATGCGTTTGAACTTTCTGCCGGGAAATTTTTTCGATACAAGGTCAGAACCGAAACACTCACTTAACGGCATTTGAGTTTGAAAAACTATATATGCCGCCTTTGCCGCATCCAGCACACTGCCGCCGCCAAGGGCTATGACTGCATCCGGCTCTGCCTGACGCAAAAACTGCACCATATTTTCCACTGTATCCATATCCGGTTCCGGCGGAATATCTTTGAACCGTACTGCGGCACACTCTCCGTAACGCAGCGAGGTCAGAAGTTTTGCCCATGCGCCGGAGCTGTCAGCAGAGTTTCTGCCGGTAAAAACTGCCACGCTCCGCAAATTTTCCAGCCTGATCAACTCTTCAAGTTCCGCAAAGGAATCGTCGGCATGAAATACACTTACTTCATCCCACGCATCAAGGATCTGCAAACCTTGCTCAAATGCACTTGCTTTTGCCATAAAATATATCCCGTAAACAAATCAAAAAAGCCCGTGAGCGGCACGGGCTTGAAAACACTCAATATATTGAGCTCACTTTGCCTTGGCCGGAGCCTGGGGAGCGGCTTTGGGCGCAACCATCTTGGGCATTTCGGCCTTGACCAGAATTTCTGCCTTGGCTGCTTTCATGAGTTCATTGACCACTTTCTGGGCTGCCATCATCTGCTTTTGCTGCAGCAAAGCGGCGGTCAGGCGGTCTTTGACTTCGGCAAACGCCATGGCGCGTTCGCCCTTGGAAGCGTCGCGGCGGATGACGTGATAACCGAAATCGGTTTTGACCGCGCCGGAGATCTCGCCGACTTTAAGCGCGTAGGCGGCCTTTTCAAATTCCGGAACCATCTGACCTTTGCCGAAAGCACCCAGCGAACCGTTGGCACTCTTACCGGAGGGGCAAGTACTCTTTTCGGCAGCCAATTTACCGAAGTCGGCGCCTTTTTTCAACTGTGCGATGATCGCTTCGATCTCTTTTTTGGCTTTATCCCAAGCTTTGGCGTCAGCATTTTTGTCCACCCCGATAAGGATGTGCGAAGCGCGGATGGTATCTTTGCCATCGGCGGGTTCTTTGAACTGGCTGGGGTTGTCTTTGTAGAACTTTTCCACCTCCGCGGGGGTAACAGTTACTTTGCCGGTCTTGCTTTCCAGAAACTTCTGAAACGCCATCATCTTCTGGGCATTTTTATCGGCGGCCTGTTCTTTGATGACATCATCGATAGTCTTGCCCTGGGCCTTGAGCATCTGTTCGATCATATTGCGCTGATCTTTGGGCATCTTGGCGATCTCGGCTTTGAACTGGGCGGCGATCTCGTCGGCAGATACGGTGATCTTGGAGTCTTCCAGAGCTTTGTCCAATACCAGTTTGGTCACATACTGTTCAACCAGCTGGGGAGCTTGCATTTTCAAAAGTTCTGCAGGCATCTGGGGCGGCACCATACCGCCGGGGACCTGTTTGGCCATAGCGGCAATAAATTCAGCCTTGGTGATATCTTTGCCGTTGACCTTTGCCACTACTGCGGGCAGAAAATCAAAAGCTTTGGCAACCGGAGTTCCGGTGGGCTTGTTCATCTGGGCAAGCAGATCGTTGCCGGCGGCTTTGGCATCAGGCGCCGGAACGGTAACGCTTTTGGTATCAGCAGCGCCCAGCATGGCGGCGGCACCCAGTACAAGACCGGGAATCAGCATCAATTTCATTTTTTTCATAGTTGAATCTCCTGTTCTGTTATTTGAAATTACCTCATTTATGGACTTTTTCTTTTCCCGGAGGTGATCTCAAAAGTCATTCAAAACCCCAATAATGCGCAGAACCGCAACCGGATGAAAGGGCATTTTGCTGCTGACTGTAAGGCAGCAGCCGAAAAAACTCCTTTGGCTCCGGCCAAAGTTATGCCATTATTGACTTTTGAGAAATTTTGAAATTACCTCTCAAAATCAAATAGACTTGCAGCGGCTGAAATTGTTGCCTTGCGCCTGCAATATGGCAAAAAAGCATATCAAAGCGCTGCATATCATTAAAGATAGCTTCATATTGGCAATTTTTCAAGAGCAGAAACGCTTTTTTATTGGAAATAATACTTGCGAAAATGCAAATTCAGTTGTAAATTACTCTATTGTTAATATAATATTGATTTTTCAACAGCTTTTTATAACTCAAAAAATTTTAATCGAAAGGACAAAAAAAATGAGTGCTGCTGTTTCTGCTCTGCAAAAGGCCCGTGCCGCCTACACACCCAAACTGCCGAAAGCCCTGCGCAACGGTGCCGCCGCCAAGGCGATCACCGGCGAACCCACCACCGCTGCCGGCGATGTGGAAAAAATCAAGGCTCTCTTTACCGAAAACTTCGGCAGCCCCATGGTGACTTTTGAAGCCGCTGCCAGTGCTGCGGCGGCAACCAAATTCAACGCCGGTGTGATCCTCTCCGGCGGTCAGGCTCCCGGCGGCCACAATGTTATAGCCGGTCTTTACGACGGCTTGAAGAGTCTGGACAAGAGCAACAAGCTCTACGGCTTCCTCAAAGGCCCGGACGGTCTGGTGAAAAACGAATATATCGAACTTACCGACGAAATTATCGATGCCTACCGCAACACCGGCGGTTTTGATATGATCGGCTCCGGCCGTACCAAGCTGGAAAAGGTCGAACAGTTCGAAGCCGGTAAGAAACATTGCGAAGCTCTGGATATCAAGGCTCTGGTGATCGTCGGCGGCGACGACTCCAACACCAACGCCTGTCTGCTGGCTGAATACTACAAGAAGACCAACGCCGGTATCCGGGTAGTCGGCTGCCCCAAGACCATCGACGGCGACCTTAAGAATGAATACATCGAAGCCAGCTTCGGTTTCGACACCGCCTGCCGGGTTTACAGCGAACTTATCGGCAACATCGGCCGCGACGCCAACTCGGCCAAGAAATACTGGCACTTCATCAAACTTATGGGCCGCAGTGCTTCCCACATTGCTCTGGAATGTGCTTTGCAGACCCAGCCCAACGCCACGATCATCTCCGAAGAAGTCGCCGAAAAGAAGACCACCCTCGCTGAAATCGTGGACTACCTTGCCAAGATCGTTGCCGACCGTGCCGCCAACGGCATGAACTTCGGTGTGGCTCTGATCCCCGAAGGTCTGGTGGAATTCATCCCCGAAGTCAAGGCTTTGATCGCCGAACTCAACGATTTGCTTGCCAAAGAAGAAGCCGCTTTTGCTGCCATTACCGAAGCTGACGAAAAGATCGCCTTCCTCAAGAACAAGCTTTCTGCCGATAAAGCCGCTGTCTACGCCAGCTTGCCCCGCACCATCCAGCTGCAGCTCTGTCTGGATCGTGACCCCCACGGCAACGTGCAGGTTTCTCTGATCGAAACCGAAAAGATGCTTGCCGAAATGGTCAAGACCAAGCTCGCCAGTTGGAAAGCCGAAGGCAAATACAACGGCAAATTCAGTACCCAGACCCACTTCTTCGGTTACGAAGGCCGCTGCGCTGCTCCCTCCAACTTCGACGCTGACTACTGCTACAGCTTGGGTTACACCGCCGCAGCTCTGCTGGGTGCCAATGTTACCGGTTACATGTCCAGTGTCCGCAACACCATGCTGCCTGCCGACGAATGGGTCGCCGGTGGTATTCCGATCACCATGATGATGAATATGGAACGCCGCCACGGCGAAGACAAGCCGGTGATCAAAAAGGCTCTGGTGGAATTGGATGGCAAACCCTACAAGTTCTTTGCTTCCAAGCGCGACGAATGGGCAAAGGAAACCAGCTATGTCTATCCCGGCCCGATCCAGTACTTCGGACCTTCCGAAGTCTGCGACCTCTGCACCAAGACTTTGACTCTGGAACAGAGCAAGTAATCTATTTTTACGGAAAAAAGAATATGAGCAACAACTCAAATGCTATTGACGTAAAGTATGTTGCAGAGCTGGCGCGTATCGATCTGGAAGACAGCTCCGTAGAGAAACTCCAGAGCGATATGCAGAACATTGTTGCTTACATCGAACAGCTTTCGGAGCTGGATGTAAGCAATATTGAGCCGACTTTTCATGCTGTGCAGCTGACTGACGTCGTGCGTGCAGACGAAATCAAGCCCTCATATCCGCGGGAAACCATGCTCGCCAACGCCCCGGCAGTTCTCAATGGCGAAACGATCAAAGTTCCGCAAGTTCTGCCGGGAGAAGGGATGAATTAAGCTATGAGCAATCTCTCTATGATGGGCATTGCCGAAGCGGCGGCGGCGCTGAAAAACGGCGCCATTACTTCTGCCGGACTGGTCGAACAGGTCATTGCCAACGTTGCCGCCCAAGATGGGGTGATCAAGGCGTTTCTCAAGCTTGATGCGGAAAAACTGCGCAAGCTTGCTGCCGAGTCTGACGCCCGCCGGGCCGCCGGTAAGGCTTTGAGCGAATACGACGGTATCCCGGTGGGGATCAAAGATTGTATCGTTACCGAAGGCGAAACCTGTGCCTGTGCATCAAAAATTCTGGAAAATGTGGTTTCTCCCTACGACTCAACTGCCGTAGCCAAACTCAAGGCGATGGGTTTTATCCCCACCGGCCGCTTGAATATGGACGAATTTGCCATGGGTTCCAGCTGCGAAAACAGTGCGTTCCAGAAAACCGCCAACCCGTGGGATGTCAGCCGGGTCCCCGGCGGTTCTTCCGGCGGTTCTGCGGCGGCAGTAGGTGCCAGACTGGTTCCGGCGGCACTGGGCAGCGACACGGGTGGTTCCATCCGTCAGCCCGCCAGCTTCTGCGGCATTGTGGGGCTCAAGCCCACTTACGGCAGAGTTTCCCGGTATGGTCTGGTGGCGTTTGCTTCCAGTTTGGATCAGATCGGCCCCATGACGACCAGTGTGGAAGATGCGGCGATCATCCTGCAAGCCATCACCGGCGAAGATAAAATGGACTCCACCTGTCTGCCGATGGCAGCCGATGATTTTGTCGGCGCTGTAAGAGCCGCCAGTGTTGAGGATTTCAAAAGCCTCAAAGTCGGTCTGCCCGCAGAATACTTCAATGCCGAAGGTATGAGCAAAGAAGTCAAAGCGGCTATTGATAAAGCTGTGGAAATGATCAAAGCTGCCGGTGCCGAAATCGTGCCGGTCAGTTTGCCCCATACCAAATACGCCGTGGCGGTGTACTATATTATCGCCACTGCCGAAGCCAGTGCCAACCTCGCCCGCTTCGACGGCATCCGCTACGGTGCGCGGCAGGAAGCTAAAGACCTGGTGGCAAGCTACTTTGCCAGCCGGGGTGCCGGGTTCGGCGACGAAGTCAAACGGCGTATTTTGCTGGGTACTTATGTATTGAGCAGCGGCTACTACGACGCGTATTATCTGCGGGCCCAAAAGGTGCGTACACTCATCCGGCAGGACTTTGAAGAAGCCTTCAAAAAGTGCGATATACTTTTGACCCCGGTGGCGCCCAATGTGGCGTTCAAATTCGGCGAAAAGAGCACCAATCCGCTGGAAATGTACCTTTCGGACATTTTCACCATTGCTTTGAACCTGGCGGGCAACTGCGGTATCAGCGTCCCGGCCGCGCTGGGCAGCGAAAGTTCCATGCCCATTGGCGTACAGTTCATTGCACCGGCATTGGCGGAAGCCAAACTGCTGAAAACCGCCCGGGCGTTTGAAATGCTCCGGGGCGATTTCCCGGCACCGGCTGGTTGCTGAAAAATATAAAAAGGGGGTGTTGCAAAACCTCATAAAAGGTTGCAAAGCCCCTGTTTTTTTGTATAAATTTTTATTTGC
>JAFVQX010000113.1 GCA_017504585.1 Lentisphaeria bacterium | reverse complement strand
GGGGAAGAGAACCTTTTTTCAAAAAGGTTTCTTCCCCACAAAACAGTTTTGCAACACCCCCAATAAAAGGGTGATGGGGTTCCGTCTTCGCCCTGCGGGCTACGCCATGACAAGTTGGGGAAGAGAACCTTTCCTCAAAAAGGTTTTTCCCGCTTCCTCAAGACTTCCTATTTCAGCGCTTTTTGTTTTTTGCCGGTTTGCCGATCAGATTATCCAGCGGGTCATACTCCTTGACCGGGGTATTGGGCAGCAGTTTCTGCTGGGCGTAATCCACACCCGGTTGTGCCGCTTCGCCGCCGAGGACTTTCACTTCGCCGGTAGAGGATGTACGGGCAAGCACCGGCACCGTTTCGGTAAGGCGATAAAATGCCTGATGCTGCTGTTTGCCGCTCCAATCATAAACCGTGTAACGGTAGACTTTGGACGATAACGGAAAGAGTATATGCAGCTGATTGAGTTCATCAAGCTCGCAGCTGGGGCGCTCCCGGCCCAAAAGTATGCCCAAATGCTTGATAGTGTAGATATTTTCCTTATCTTCCACCACCAGATACAAATGGATGTCATTTTTGTTTTGCAAACTGCGGATGGTATAGCTGCGGACTTGGGCATCCGAGGCTGACTTTGCCGCTTGCAGATCGGGCAATCCGAAGTTGCGCGACCAGTAGACCTGACCGGCAGAAATATCCAGCGAGCAGCGGTTGCTGGCGTATTCATTTTTCAGCATGGGGTGCGCTATGTATACCCGCAGACGGAAACTGCCCACCTTGCGGAGCTTGAGCCATTTGCTCAAGTTGACCCCGATCTGGTGATCCACGCCGGGGCGGAGGATCAATCCGCGCAGATCCACTTTTACTCCGGAACCTGTTACGGGGCGGTCATGCATATCCAGCAATTCAAGTTCCAGATGACCTTTGAATTCCGCTTCGGTTCCGAAAATCAGTATTTGCCCGGATGTATTGCGCAGAACCAAACTGGCGATCACCGGTTCGTAAAGCATGAAACGGGTGCGGGGAAGCTGTAAATTCATAACAATATCAGAAAACGCCGGCACAGTAAAAATCAATGCCGTCAGCACAAGTAGAATTTTGCCCATGGATCAATCCTCCCGGATTTTTCTGCTGATGGCTGTTGCCACCGCTGCTGCATCAATATTGTGACATTCGGTAACTATCTGACAGCATTTGCGGCGCATACATTTGATACATTTAAGGTCGCCGCGCTGAAAAATCGTATGTATATCGCCGAAAGGTCCGGTCAAATTCGGATTGGTCGGCCCGTAAAAGCAAACCACCGGCACTTGAGCCGCCGCCGCAATATGCACCGGGCCGCTGTCGTTGGCAAGCAGTACTTTGCAGCGTGAAATAAGTTCGACAAGCTCACCCAGTTCCGTAGCTCCGGCAATGGATACTGCTGCCGGGGTGTTGGCCAGCTGCCGGATATTTTCCGCGATCTTCTGATCCGCCGGGGCACCCATAATCACAAAACGTGCTTGGGGATACATTTCGGACGTCAACCTTATGACTCTGGCAAAAAGATCTTCCGGAAAGGTCTTGCTCTCCCAGCGGGCGCCGGGGGAAACACCTATTAAAAGATCATCGGGCTTGATGCCCAGCCGTTCAAGTTTGGTATTCAGCGTTTTGCTGTTTTCGACCTGACTGGTCACCTTGCAGGTTGTACGCATCGTGCCGGTTTGAAAAAATCTTTCCACCAGCAGCTGGTTGCGCCGCACCGCATGCAGACGCAAGTTCACTTTGCACCAATTATGGTAAAACCAGCGTGCCATAGGTTCCCGCGGCCGGGCAAAACCAACCACCCGCCCCCGGGCGATCCGGGCAAAAAATGCGCTGCGGAACAATCCCTGAAAGTCAAAGATATAATCGTAAGAAATCATCCGCAGTTCGCGGATAAGCTCCATCATGGCCGGTATGGCAGTGGAAACTTTGCCCAACTCTTTCCGGCGGAAGATGATTTTGCGCGATACTTTTACCGGCGCATAATCCAGCGCATCGGCAAAAGCCGGATGCACCAGCCAGTCGAATTCAGCTTCGGGAAACAACTCCTGCAGGCGTGCTACTGCCGGAAATACATGGAATATATCCCCCAGACTGCTGGGCTTGACGATCAGTATGCGCTTGATATTTTCCGGTCGTGTTTGATCGGCATGGGATTTTTTTGCGGACTTTTTCATAATCCAACCGATCACTCTCCGATCGCCAGACGGTTGGCAAGTCGTTCCGGCAGACCGGCTTGGAGAACTTTTGCCTGGGCGCTGGCTATATCGTACGGCAGCGCATAGCGCGTTACCGTGCGGGCAGCATCGTCGTAGACCGCAAAGGATGCCCGCGGGTCGTGGTTACGGGGCTGCCCGATACTGCCGACGTTGAAAAGATATTTGCAACCCGGTTCGATACGGATGGTAAAAGTGTCGATCTGATCAAAATTAACGGGCATTGAATTGTTGACCATCACCCAGTCACGCAACTCTTCCACCCCGCGGAGCGGCCCGGAGGCAAAGGGGCGTTTGCAGAACGCCACCGGCACATGGGAGTGACCGCAGAAGCAAAGCTGGGTCAGTTGATAGGAAAAGTTGTCGATGGCATGGTAGACGTCAAAAACATATCCCCAGGTATTGGGCGAATCAAGTGTGGAGTGTACCAGCGTTATGGGCATACCGGGAATCGAAACGCGCAATGGTGCATCGCCCACCCAGCGCCGTTCATCTTCGGTAAGCTGGCTGCGGGTCCAGAAGATCGCCCGCTTGGCATTGGGGTTGAACCCTTCCATTTCTTCATCGTTCATGGCGGTATAATCGTCGTGATTGCCCCGCACCCGTCCTATCGGGTTAAGGGCATTGATCATACGCAGGCAAAGCTGCGGCTCCGAGTTATACCCCACAATATCCCCCAGACAGGCATACTTGTCGACTCCCAGTGAGTCGCAGTATGTCAAGACTTGCTGCAACGCATCGGCGTTGGCATGAATGTCACTTAAAAGCGCCAGTTTACTCATACAAAACTCAATTCCTGATAAAATTTTTACAGCAGGCAGCAATTGAGATAAGCCGGATTCTGTTCCAAATCACAAAGATTTGGCGGCAATCATCTGTCTATGCGACCAGAACCCGGAACTGTTAACGCTGCGAGCAACAACTCGTTCCCTATTTGGTCTTGCTGCGGAAGGGGTTTGCCTGTGCGATGGAGCTTTCGCCTGCCACCCGGTGGGCTCTTACCCCGCCTTTTCACCCTTACCGGAATAAATCCCGGCGGTTTTTTTTCTGTTGCACTTTCCTTCCTGCGGCTTATAGTCCGCAGTATCCTTCTTTCACAGTCAAGAATAGATCTCTCCCGCTGAAAAGGACTTCCTGCTCTGTGCAGTCCGGACTTTCCTCCCCCGCAAAACGGGAGCGATTGCCTGTCAACTGCTGCCATTAGATAAATATAACATAAAAGTGCCACATATCAAGTCAACAGCAAATTTTTTTTAATATTTTTAGCCGATTTTGTGGTTTTAGATCTCCGGAGTTATGGCATTTTGTCTGAAGAACGTTTATATTAGATGCGATCTCAAGATTTTACAACGATCAGGTAAGATGATGTTCAAGAATAAATTTGTCAGGCTGGAGCCTGATTTTTATGATATTTACCGGCAGTTCCCATTGGGAGTGTTTTCCGAAAGCTGCGAGCGCTCCTGGGCCAATCTGCTGCTTTATATGCCGATCTACGATTGGCATGCTGCGGTGATAAATTCCCGGTTGTGGATAGCGTCGTTCAATACGTCTTACATATTTTTCCCCATGGGCGATATTGCGGCGCCAACTGAACTTGCCGGAGTGCTGAAAGAGTTTGCCGCAGTTTGTCCTCATGAAGCGGTTTGCGGAGATGTTCCGGCAGATTATCTGAAACATTTCCCGGAAGCTGAAAAGTTCTTTGACTTTGAAATCGACCCCGGCGAAGCCGACTACATATATGATTTGGCGCATCTGGCAAGTTTTTCCGGCAGCAAGTTGCGTAAACGCCACAATCAACTGCGGCAGTTTGAGCGGGAGTATGAGGGGGCTTTCCGGGTGGAAAAAATGAATAGAGGACACCTGGCGCAAGTTTATGCTCTGGCAGAAAAATTGAGCGGTGCCGTCTGGACAACGGATTCCGGAGCGGAGGAAAAACTTGCAATGCAGCGTCTGGAACTTTTGTGGGATGACCCCAACTGCCGTTTGGCGGGAGTGCTGCTTTATGTGCAAGATGTTCCGGCAGGTTTTTCCATATACAGCCCCATATCTCCCGGCATAGCGGATATACATTTTGAAAAAGCCGATCACGCTTTTACCGGCAGCGGCGCCAAACTTACCGCCGGCTTGACCGGGCAACTGCTGGCAGAAAATTTCCGGTATATGAACCGGGAACAGGATCTGAATGTGGAGGGCTTGCGCCGGGCCAAACGCTCGCTCGACCCGGAACATTGCTTTGAAAGAGCTTCCATAACGCTGCTTTGATAATTTTTTTTCTTGCCAAGAGAGTGTTGGTGTGGTATATTATAAGATTGCCCATTGCCAAAAAGGCGGTCGGTGTAACGAAAATATAACAATCAAGGATGAATAAACCGGAATAGAGTAACATGAGTTTGATCAATGCAATCGTTTTAAGTTTGCTTGTCGGCAGTGCGTTTGTATCGCTTTTACAAGGTCGTTTTGACCGGCTGGCAAATGTTTTTGGAGCAGGAGGCTGTATAGCGGCACTCCTGCTGAAACTTTTCATTACAGCTTTTTCAAGTGATCCGCTGCAGATCTGTTTTCAGCTGCCCATAACTTTAGTGGGTATTGCCGCGGCGTGGCACAGTATTGGCTACATGAAAGATCATGGGACTCACCGTATGAGCCTTTACTGGTTTCTCTTTGATTTGACGATTTTTGCCATGTTGAGTGTTACAATGCTCCCCAAAGGGTTTACTTTTCTGCTGATTTGGGAACTTATGGGGCTGGCGAGCTTCGGTCTGGTGGCTTTTGACTGGAGCAAAGATCAGGTCAGGAAAGCGTCGTGGGTCTATTTGCTCGCTTGCGAAGCCGGGGGGCTTTTGCTGGTCTGGGTCTTGGGTATGGGCAACAGCTTTATGGCTGCCGCCACGGTGGGAACGATCATAGCTTTTGGTTTGAAATGCGGTTTCCCCTTACTGCATGTCTGGCTGCCGGAAGCTCATCCGGCGGCTCCGGCTCCGGTATCGGCAGTGATGTCGGCGGCAATGATCCCGCTGGGGTTTTACGGTATTGCCGCGTGGGCCCCGTGGGTGATAACTCTCCCGGCTGTGGGCTGGGTAGCTTTTGCTGCCGGTTTGACCGGTATGCTGGGGGGGATATTTTTTGGCGCCGGACAAAGTGATCTCAAGCGTCTGCTGGCATATTCCAGCGTGGAAAATATCGGCATAATCACTCTGGCATTCGGTCTGGCGGTGCTGGGGAAAAGTATCAATAATGATTTGATGATGCTGCTGGCGGCTGCCGGTGGTATGCTGCATATAATCAACCACGCACTGCTGAAAGGCGCACTGTTTCTCTGCGCCGGATCGGTTTACAAATCCATGCACACGCTGGATATGGATGTTATGGGCGGCTTGATCCGCAAACTGCCCAACACCGGTTTGGTCTTTACCCTTTCTGGTATGGGTATATCGGGGTTGCCGCCGTTTTGCGGATTTACCGGTGAACTTTTGATCTACATGGCGGCATTTCAGGGGATCGCTTACGGAACGGGAGGGATCTTTGCGGCTTCTGCTGCGGCGGTGATCGCTCTGGCGCTTACCGGCGGCATGGCGGCAGCGGCTTTTGCTAAAACGATTTCGGCGGTTTTTGCCGGTGAACCCCGCTCGGAGGCGGCAGCAAATGCTCATCCGGTGAGTTTGGGCATGGTTGGCGCACAGGTGTTTTTGCTGTTTTTTTCTTTGCTGATGATCTTCGGCGGTATCGGGCTGGTCGGCAAGTTTGCTGGCAGCAAGTACAATAATATGCTGATGCTGCCGCTGGTATACAACGCGATCTTTGCTCTGGTGCTGATATGGTTGACCATAATTTTTATGTGGTACCGCAAAAAATTGCGCAAACGCCGCGCCGATGCGGAAAACCTTACCTGGGACTGCGGTTTTGCCGAACCCACCGCCCGGATGCAGTACACCGCAACAGCCTTTATTCAACCGCTGGCTGATTTGTTCAACGGGGTTTTGCAACAGAAAAAATCCATTGTGCCGGTTCATGGTTATTTCCCGAAAGAAGCGAAATTTACCACCGAAACTCCTGACGGCGGCAGCCGCTGGTTGTGGGAGCCGTTGTTCAGCGCGGCAAGTTTTGTTTCCGGTAAAGTCAAACGCCTGCAATCGGGTTTTCTGCACATATATATATTGATAATGATCGTAACCATACTGCTGATGCTGGCATGGAGCCTGCTTTCGCGCCCTGCTGCGGATAACGGCAGAACTGGTTATGCTGCAACAGAAAAGGCGGTGGAAAAATGAGCGAACACACTCTGAACTTCATCCTGTGGTGCGCCAATCTGATCATATCATTGCTGGCGGCACCGCTTTTGCCTGGTATTATCAATAAGGTCAAAGCATTCTATGCCGGACGCAAGGGACCCCGGGTATTGCAGCTTTATTATGACCTGGCTAAACTGATGAAAAAGTCTTCGGTTTACAGCACTTCCCGCGGGTTGATCTTTGAGCTTGCTCCTTGGGGATCATTGGCAACGGTACTGCTGATGCTGCTTTTGCTGCCGGCGGCATGTCTGGCCTCACCGCTGGCTTTCCCCGGCGATATGATATTGTTTGTCTATCTTGCCGGTTGCGGCAGAATGCTGACAGTGCTGGCGGCAATGGAAACGGCATCGGCATTTGAGGGTATGGGGGCAAGCCGTGAGTGTCAATTTTCCATGCTTGCCGAAGGGGTGATGCTGGCGGTTTTGGCGGCACTGGTTTTGTTGACCAGAAACTTTACTCTTTCGGGAGCTCTGACTTCTCTTACTCCGGCGGGATGGTTTTCCGGCGGTACTGCCATACTCTTTCTGGCGGCGGCACTTTATATAGTCATGCTCTGCGAAAACTGCCGGGTGCCGGTGGATGATCCGGAAACCCATCTGGAGCTGACCATGATCCACGAAGCCATGATCCTGGATAACAGCGGTCCGGAACTGGCGGCTATCCACTATTCGGCAGCGTTGAAACTCTGGGTGTTCGGGGTATTTCTGGCAACTTTGCTGCTGCCTGATCTGGCGGCAGGCTCCTGGCTGGAATTTGTTATTTTCTATGCGTTGATCTTCGGTATGGCAGTCAGCATCGGAGTTATTGAGTCGGTTATGGCGCGTTACCGCTTTTTGAAAGTGCCCCAGCTGCTGGCCGGTGCGCTGGCGGTGGCGCTTTTGGGTATTGTTTTGATCGCGATTTTTGGAGGAGGGTTTGTAAAATGACTGAATTAAGCGAAATTATTCTGTCAATACTGCTTTTGATCGATCTGGCGTTGGTGGCGTCCAGCCGCATGCTGCCCTGTATCCGGCTGGCGGCTCTGCACGGGGTGCTGATCGGACTTTTTCCGCTGGCGCTGTGGTTCAGCAAAAACGACACTGTGCCGCATCTGGAAATCGTTGTAGTGGCATTGATCGGTGTGTTGGTCAAAGGTGTGCTGCTGCCCTATTTGCTGCGTATGGCAATGTACCACGCCAAGGTTAAGCGGGAACTGGAGCCGCTGATCGGTTACGCCGGGTCGCTGGCGGTGGTGGTCGCGCTGTCCGGGTTGGCATTTTACTTTTGGATCCGGGGGGGAGTCACTCCTGCCGGAAGTCCCATTCTGGCGGCGCCGGTGGCATTTACCAGCATGATCGCCGGATTGTTTATCGTTATCGCCCGTAAAAAAGCTTTGACCCAGGTGATCGGTTTTCTGATTTTTGAAAACGGTATAACGGTTTTCGGTCTGGGTATGGCTGTTGAGTGCGGACTTCTGGTGGAACTGGGCATATTGCTGGACGTGCTGGTATTGGTGTTTGTCATGGGTATTGCCATGTTCCATATCAACCGGGAATTTTCCCATATCGACGCCGACCGGCTGACGCATCTTAACGAAGTAGAAGAAGATGAAACCGACGATTCCGGCGAAAGCGAGGTGAAGGCATGATCTCTTTATTTTTGATATTGCTTCCGCTGGCAGGGTTGCTGCTGGTCTGGGCATCGGGCAAGTGCCTGAAACTGCATGTTGCGGTGATAAATATTACCGCGCTGCTGCATTGTGCGGGTACGGCGGTGTTGTGGTTTCTGCCGGAATTGGATGATATTGCCCCCGGCAGGGTAACAGAGCTGCTGGGTGTGGACTTTTTGAGTTTGACGGTATTGAGTGTGGTGTCGTTTCTGAACTTGCTGTCCAGTATTCAGACCATCAAGTATTTCCCCATGGTGCGTCAGCACTATATGACCAATGCCGAAAAATTCCTTTCTCCGCAGCTGGTGGCGATCTGTCTGCTGGGCTTTTTGAGCAGTATGACTCTGGTAACGGTCAGCCGCAACTTCGGTTTGCTCTGGGTGGCGATGGAAGCGACCACATTGGCAAGCGCGCCTCTGATAATTTTCCGCCGCAGCGGCAATTCTCTGGAAGCTATGTGGAAGTATATACTTATCTGCTCGGTGGGCATCGGGTTTGCGCTTTTCGGCACCATGCTGCTTGCCATTGCCGGCGAGGGCAGTCATGCGGGGATGGATATGCTGCTGTTAAGTCAGGCTGATCTGCATCCCGAATGGTTCAAGGCGGCATTTGTCTTTATGCTTGCCGGTTACGGTACCAAAATGGGGCTGGCGCCTTTCCAGAGCTGGATGCCCGATGCTTACAGCGAAGCTCCCGGCGTATTGTCGGTGCTTTCATCGGGGGCATTGCTGGCGTGTTCGTTTCTGGGCGTGGCAAGAGTTCTGGAGATCGCTCCGGATAGTGTGCGCAGTTTCTGCACCGATCTGATGCTGGTACTGGGATTGATCTCGCTGGCGCTGGCGGCATTCTTTATTGTACGGCAAAATGATTACAAGCGTATGCTGGCTTATTCCAGTATGGAACACATGGGGCTGGTGTCGATCATGTGGGCGCTTGGTCTGCAGTATGTGGCATTGCTGCACATAATAATCCACGCTCTGCTCAAGGTGGTGCTGTTTATGACTGCCGACAATATCCAACTGGCGTGCAGCACCCAGAAAATCAGCAATATCAGCGGTTTGCTGGGCGTCATCAAACGCAATGGCATAAATTATATCCTTGCAGTTCTGCTGCTGTGCGGTATGCCGCCATCGCCGTTGTTCTTTACCGAAATGACCCTGATCGGCAAAAATGTCTGGCTGGGGGCGGTAGTGCTGGTACTGCTGTTTGTGGTCTTTGCCGGTATGACCTATCATGCGTTGCGCATGACCATGGGCAAAAGATCCGCTTGTACCGCCGATGCCGGCGAAGTTAAAAAGCTGGAACGCTTGAGCAATATACCGACCGTGGTGCTGGTGATCGTGCTGCTGACCGGGCTTTTGCTGGCTGCCGGAGTGGTGTCCGGCGAACTGGCTGTGAGATAATGAGGTGAAATATGGATTTTCTCAGTTTCAAAAATTGTGAAAGTGTGGCGCTTGCCAATATACCTGTATTGGATTTTGCCGATTTCCGGGATACGTTAAAAGATTTGATAAACTGCAAAAATTGCCGGGTATCGGTTTTTACTGTTCATGGCGGCAAACTCTATGCTGTTTTGCTTGATCCGGCGAAGCATTGCTTCAAAGCGGGGGCAACGGCAGTCGGGGCAAGTTATCCGGCATTGACCAACGATATACCCGGGGTGCATTGGTTTGAACGCGAGATCTTTGAACAGTGCAATGTCATACCCGAAAATCACCCGTGGCTGAAGCCCATACGGTTTGAAAATTCCGACAAACCCGGCGTGACCGATTACTTTACCATGCAGGGCAACGCCGTACACGAAGTGGCAGTAGGCCCGGTACACGCCGGAGTGATCGAACCGGGGCATTTCCGCTTTCAGTGCATGGGCGAAGATGTTTACAATTTGGAGATCGAACTGGGCTATCAGCACCGGGGCGTGGAAAAAATGCTGGTGGATTCTCCGGCAAAATTGCGGAACCATCTGGTGGAAACCACTGCCGGCGACAGCTCCATAGCCTATGCTTTGGCATACGACGGCGTGATTTCCGCTCTGGCGGAAACGCCCCGTCCGGATTTGACCGAGCGCGCCCGGATATTGCGCACCCTGGCATTGGAACTTGAGCGTATAGCCAACCATGTGGGCGACATCGGCGCTTTGGCCGGGGATGTGGCTTTTTTGACCACCAGCGCCTACTGCGGACGAATCCGCGGCGATTTTTTGAATATGACAGCACAACTTTGCGGGAACCGTTTCGGCCGCAATTATGTTACTTATGATGGCGTGGAATTCGATTTGCCCAACCATAAACTGGCTGCTTTCAGAGATTGGTTTGAACGGACGGTTGAGGATTTTAAAAATGCCTGGCTGATCATGTCCGACGATCCCGGCGCTCTTGACCGCTTTGAAGGTACCGGTACTGTGCCCAACGAAGTTATGCGCGAAATCGGTGCAGTAGGCGTAGCCGCCCGTGCCGCCGGAGTGGATCTGGATGTGCGGCGGGATCTTACCGGTATCGGCGTTTACGATAAACTGGTGTGGAAATGTGCGCTGAAGAAATCCGGCGACGTGATCGCCCGCGCCAAGACCCGCCGTCTGGAGATCCGCGAGTCGATCCGCATGGTGCGGGCACTGCTGACCTGGCTGGAAAGTTCCAACTCGCCGGTATCGAACAATGCAACAGCTCCGGAGCAGTTCAAAGCCGACTCGCTGGCAGTTTGCGCCGTAGAAGCATGGCGCGGCGAAGTTGCGTGTGCTGTATTTACCGGTAAAGCCGGCAATATGGAACGCTGCAAGCTGGTGGATCCGTCGTTCCACAACTGGTTTGCGCTGGCGCTGGCGCTGCGGGGCGAACAAATATCCAATTTCCCGATTTGCAACAAAAGTTTTAATTTGTCCTATTGCGGGCATGACCTTTAAGGAGATAGTTGATTATGTTTAAAGCATTGCGCGCAAGGCTGTTTCAAAAGTATCGTACCAATAAATTCCCCGATGCAGCGCCCAAACTGCCGGAACACTTCCGCGGGCGGCCGGAGTTTGACAAGTCGGCTGTGGATGCAGAAGCGTGGAAAAGTGCCGCCGAAGTCTGCCCCACCGAAGCAATAAATGCCCAGACTCCGGCAATAGATCTGGGCAAGTGTATATTCTGCGGAAAATGTGCCAAAGCCAACCCGGCGATCCGTTTTTCCAGCGAGTACCGCATGGGCTGTATGAAGCGGGAAAATCTTATCTGCAACGGCAGTTTGCCTTACACCCCTGACGAGCAGTTCGATGCCGGGATCAAGGCGCTTTTCGGCAAATCGCTGCATATCCGGCAGGTTTCAGCCGGCGGCTGTGCTGCTTGCGAGCTGGATTTTAACGTGCTGAATACTCTGGCGTGGGATATGGGGCGCTTCGGGCTGAAAGTAGTGGCTTCGCCCCGGCATGCCGATGCGGTGCTGGTGACCGGACCGGTCACAAATAATATGCGTCTGGCGCTGAAAAAAACTTACGACGCCATCGGCGAACCCAAGCTGGTGATCGCCTGCGGGGCATGTGCCATATCCGGCGGGATCTATCAAACCAGCGAAAAAGCCTCCTGCGGGGTGGAAGATATTATGAAGGTCGATCTCTACGTCCCGGGCTGTCCGCCCCATCCGGCAACTTTGCTGGAAGCATTGGTGCGCTTTATGGGGCGCAAGCAACTGGACAACCGGGCGTAAAAAATCGCATCTGCTTTGCGGTCAGCCGGTTGCAAAAAAAAATCAGGAGAATGGTCGAGCATTTTCCTGATTTTCTGCATTTTGCCGGATGTTTATCAAAGGGGCAGCAGGTCGTTTTGTTCCAGATCTTCCAGGTGGGCTGTATCGTTCCACGTTACCAGCTGCCAGTTTTCCTGATTTTTGCATCGGAATACTGCAATGCTGGCATTGCTGCAAAATGGCCGGACATTGGGCGCATTGATCGGACCGGCAGCGTAGCGCAGCATCCGCTGGATAGCGCCGCCATGAGTTACCAGCAGCAGCCGCTTGCCGCAATGCTCTTTAGCAAGTGTGCCGATAAAAGTGCTGACCCGGTTTTGAAATGCAGCCAGTGACTCCCCGCCGGGGATCTTTAAGTCGGGTGTTTCCGTCCGGAATGCTTGCATGATCTCCGGTTCTTTTTCCGCCAGATCTTTCAGCAAGCGGCCCTGCAGATCGCCCAAATTCCACTCCCGCAACGCCGGAGTTGTGTTTATTTGCAGCTGGGGGTGGTATTGCAGAATTATTTTTGCAGTGTGGAGTGCCCGGTTCAAATCGCTGGAAAATACCATATCAAACCGGCGCTTTTTCAAACGCCGGGCAACCGCTTGTGCTTGCTGTATGCCCAGTTGGTCCAGCGCTGTATCGAGCTGCCCTTGCAGAGTTCCGCTGCGGTTGGACTCGGTTTGACCGTGGCGTACGACAACAAGTTCGCAAATATTTTCAGGAACCATGGCTCGTTATCCTTGAATTTGATATGCAAAAAACGGCAGGAGAAAAAATCCTGCCGTCAGAAAAATAACAGTTTTTCAGCAAAATTCCAACACGCCGAAGTCCTGCGGACGGTGGAAGTTAAGCTCGCGCACCGGGTTCCAGCTCATCCAGTGAGGATGGCTGGTGGCATCGCCGCACTTGTAGGCATTCATGCGCCAGATGGTACCGGCTTTGGGCTGTTTGATATCGGCATATTTGCGGATCAAAGCATAGGGGATGAAGAAACCTACCCGGTAGTTGACATCGCCCACCTGTTCGGGATCGACAGTATCGGGCATGGTGTGGAATTTTTTGAGCATTTTCATATCTTCATCGGGCAATACGACCATATCTTTGAACCCGCCCTTGACTCTGGTGTTGTCGCGGATGTAATAAAGAAGCATACCGGCACCGCAGTTCATTTCCAGATTAAAATATCCGGCTCCGGGCAGCTCAAAAAAGAATTCCACGCAGCTGTCGCGGCAGACCTGACCCTGAAAACCGGTCTGGATGCTGCGTACATAGTGGTCGTCCACATTGAACAATCCGTAGATACCTTCGTTGTCATATTGCAGCTTGAGTTCGGTTTTGGGCTGATGGTGAGTACCTTTGATGTGAGCATTGACAATGCGCAAAGCTTCAACATCTTTCCAACAGGGGGAGTCCCAGGCAGCGCTGATATCGACTGCACCGGCGGCGGGTTTGATCTGATACTTCATAAGAATTTATCCTTTCATTATTAGCTTGAGTTGCGCATCTGCCGATATAAAACGCTGTTTACCGGCAGAAAACGCACAAAATAAATCATAAAAACAATATAACCGTTCTTCCCGAAAAAGGCAAACTTGCAAACGCAAAAAGAGTAATTTTGTTGAAGAAAACAACTTTCCGTCAACTGATATTTCAGCTGAACATGGCTACTGCGGCAAAGCGAAATTTTTGATACTGCCCTTGACAAACTTTTCATGTGTGCTAAATTAGCAGAAACACTATGATCAATAGAAAGGAAAATTATAATGTTAAAAAGAACTTTGCTGAAGATTTTTTCTGCTGCAGCAGTGATCAGCCTGACCTGTTCCTGTGCGGCACTTTCCACAGAAAAACAACCGAAAGCTGAAGCCAAAAAGCTCAAGGTGGGTCTTTACATCGACAAGGGTGCCAGCGGCTGCGGGGTTTACCATCATGCAAGTTTGATCGCCCATTCTCCCCAGGCAGAATTGGTTACGCTGATGGCAAAAGATATACAAGCGGGCAAACTCAAAGAGCTGGATGTGCTGGTGATGCCCGGCGGCGGCTCCAACAAACAATGCACCACCATCGGCAAAGCTCACCACGACAAGATCCGGGATTTTCTGCGTAACGGCGGCGGCTATGTTGGTACTTGTGCGGGGATGTTTAATGTGCTGGGCTGCCGTTTGCAGCTGCTGCCCTTCGACCGTTATTCAGGAGCGGGCGGCTCCACATCGAACGTAACGGTGGAAGTTACCGAAGAAGCCTCCAAAATTCTGGGCATTGCTCCCGGTGACCGGGTGGTGCGTTACTCCGGCGGGCCGGTGGTATATCCCACCGATCCGGCAAAATGCGAAGGCAAAGGTATCTCGCTGGGGGCATATAAAAGTGCCGTCAGCCGCAGCAAAAAGCATATTGATAAATTCATTGGAGCACCGGGCTGGGTCTACGGAACTTTCGGTAAGGGCAAAGTCATTGCCACAAGTTTTCACCCCGAATACGAGGAAGTCAATTACGATATGATGCTGGGGTGCTACTATGCCGTATCCGGGGTAAAACTTACTCCGGTGTGGCCCAAAAAGAATTTCCGCCCGGTGCGGGTTGGCTTGCTTGCCATCGGTCTTAACGGCCACGGCCCCATCAAAACTATGCTCGACCTTGAACGGCATCCGGATATCGACGTACATTATATTATGATGAGCGAGATCAACAAAGGTATGCTCCGGCACCTTGACTATCTGGTCATGCCCCACGCCGATGGAGCGGTGGTCAAAAAATATATGAATTTGCCTTTCACCAAAAAAGTTCTGGCTGAATTTCTGGATAACGGCGGTGTGATCCTTGCCGGAGGCAACGCCGCAGAAGCTGTTGCCGACCACAAAAATGTAAAGAAACTCCCCGAAAAAGCGGATTTCAGAAAATACATAAAAAAGTGATCCGCCGGAAAAATCATAATATCATGTTATTTTTACGGCAAGTTTGGGTCAGAGGATGCTTCCATTGTATTTGCTGGGGCCGCAAACCAGCTTGCCGCTTTTATCCCGCATCAAACCGTTGCCGGAACTTGGGTCGCCGTAAAGGATGGACATGGTTATCGGCCGGACGGCTCCTGATACATAAAGCATATTACACAAGCCGCCGGGGCCGGCGATTTCGCTGCCCGAGTAGGATTTGCCGTCTGTGGCCAAAGGTCTGGTATCGCCGGAGCCGTGCCGGAAGCTGAAATGGCGTATCTGGGAAGCAGTACTGCCGTCCAGCTTAAAGCCGTCGCCGATCATCATTGCTTCATCGGGGTCTTCAAAAACACCCCGCTTATAAACCCGGTCGCGATTGCTGGAGGTGCCTTTGCTGCCTAAAATATATATATTGGCTACATAATGACCGTATTGAGCTTCTTTATCGTTGTGTCCACCAAAATTGGTTGTTTCGGCAGGACAATGGAAAGAACTCTGGATTTTCAATTTGTTGCTGAATACCAAACCATTATCGCCTTTGGTACTTGATATATAGAGCATCCAACTTTCGCCATTTTTCATCGAAGAGGGCGGCAGGTAGTCGTCATTCTCATCGGCGTACATATTTATTGCAATATTGATCTGCTTGAGGTTTGCCATACATGCCGCACTCTTTGCCGAGGATCTGGCACTGCTCAATGCCGGGAGCAGCATTGCTGCAAGTATGGCAATAATGGCAATTACCACTAAAAGTTCGATCAAAGTAAAACGCTGTC
>JAFVQX010000112.1 GCA_017504585.1 Lentisphaeria bacterium | reverse complement strand
TTGACAAAGCAAGCGTGAAGTTGCTCGCTTACGCGAGTATGGTCGTTGACTGTTTAAATAAATACTGCCCGCTTGCCACGGCGTAGTGTAACGAAGCCGGGCGTATGCGGAGTACTGCGGCATCCTCCTACGCCGGAGGCTACGGAGGACAAGTCAGCCGCCACACACAATACCGCACCAGTAAGGCGGCAATACTCTCATACTCTCTCATACTATCCCATGCCCTCCCATATTTTCCCATAAAAAGCCGCCATCAACCGTACCGCCCGCGAATGCGGCGAATACAAAAAAAAGGGTGTTGCAGAAGTTTCAGGCTTTGCAACACCCTTTTGAAATTTTCCTGACGCTTATCAGTGAGCGTTTTTGATTTTTTCTATCCGGCGGGCGGTCAGCTTGTAGGGATAAAGCTGGTTGCTTTCGTCTTTACTGAAGGTGCCTACGACCCGCACGCTGCCTTCGGCGGCTTTCACATTTTTCGGAATCACCACCGCAATAGCGGCGCCTTTGGAGTTGGCAAGAGTATATTTGCCGTTTTCGCTCTTCAAATTGCCGGTGAGCTCTCCGGCAAATTCGGCAGCATAAGGCTCGTAACCGGAATTGGCGGCAAGTTTTTCATAGGTGATCTTGTGGTCGGGCATGAATGGCGCCATGGCCAGCACCGACCCGATCGCCAGCGCTCCGGAAACAATGGTGCAGAGCAAGCCGATCTTGAACCATTGGAAAAAACTTATCTGGCTGCCGCCATGTTTTTCCAGCATACCCAGCGCCACGATGTTGGCGGTGCTGCCGATCATGGTGATATTGCCGCCGAAGCACGCCCCGAACAGCAGCGCCCACCAGAGCGGCAGATCCTTGATCGTTACTGACAACTGCTCGATGACCGGGCTGAATGCCGCCACAAAAATAACATTGTCCACAAAAGCCGAACCGAATGCTGATACGGTAAAGATAAAAGGCACCAGCGTTTCCGGCGTTTTACCGGCGATTTTGGAAAATCCGTTGGCAAGCACCTGATCGACGTGGGTGTGTTCCAGCGTACCTGCCACCGCAAAAAGCAGCATAAAGAAAATCAGGGTCCACCAATCCACTTCGCGCTCGATATAGTGTCTTGCCCGGTTGGGTTTCAGGATCATCACCACCCCGGCGCAGATCAGCGGCATGACCAGCAGCACGCTGTTTTTATCCAGCCCCAGGAGTTCTTCGGTTTGATGATGCGAGGCGATCGCCACTACTGTAAGCACGATCAGAATAAGTCCGCGCATGTAGGGCACTTTTACCGACGGAGCAATGGAAAGCCCCCGGTCAAGACGGGCTTGCAGATTGATGTCAAACTGTTTGAGGTCTTTGCGGAAATACCACAGCAGCAGCAGGATAGTCAGTATCAAACCCACGATCATCACCGGGAACGACCAGAGCATGAAGTCGCCGAAAGTCAGCTGCCCTTTGGTGCCGATAAAGATCCCCACCGGGTTGCCCATCATGGTACCGGCGCTGCCGATGTTGGTGGCAAGTACCGAAATAAGGATATAGACTGTGGGGTTGAGTTTGAGCCGGTCGCAGACCTGAAAGATCAACGTGCTGGTAAAGATGATGGATGTTACTTCGTCTACCGCACACGCCAGCAGGGCGCTGGCAGCGGAGGTGACAAAAATAAACTTTTTGCCGTTAAGTCTGGGCATGGAAACGATCAGCTGGACGATCCAGGTAAAGAACCCCAGATCCCGCAGCGCTCCCACAATGACCATCATGCCCACCAGGAACATGATGACTTCCAGCGAAGAAGAGGTTACAAATGTGGGTATATCCAGCGATTTGCTGAACATCAGCACCGCCAGCCCCAGAAAAGCGATCGCCAGCCGGAAGCCCCAGAAAAAGAGCGTCCCGAAAATAATGGCAATAAATACCGCACATGCCGTGGCCTGGACTCCGCTCATTACCCCTGTCCCGGAACAGCCGAACCCCACCGCAAAAGCCGCCGCCAGCATGATGGCAAAACGGCTGATCATGCCTTTGATCGACAAAGTTTCATTGGATCCTTCGTGCATTGTTATTACTCCCAGAAAAGTTTTGCGGAAAAGTTCTTCAAGGTCACCATCCCAACGGGTTTGTTTTCATTATTTACGATCACCAGCTCATTGAGCTTGTCGGTCAGGAAGGTTTTGGCAAGTTTGACCGCCGGATCACTGGTGTGTGCCAGCACGAATTCTTCGCGCATAACGTCGGCAACTTTGGTTTCGCCGGCAGTTTTGAGCATGTCCGAAAACGGCTGCAGCTTGTAGATGGGCGACAGATCTTCCAGCCACAACAGGTGTTGGGGCAGACTGTATTCCAATAAATCGGTCAGAGTCAGCAGTCCGCGCAGATCGCCGGTATTATCCACCACCGGCAGTTTTTCGCTGCGGGTGACGGCAAATTGTTTGATGGCATCCAGCAGCGGATCGGCTTCCTGCAGCAGCACCGGAAATTCTTCCATAAGATCGGCGGCGGTCAGGTAGTCGGGTATGCTGTTCACGCCCCGGGCGAAACAGTCGATCACATCCTGCGGCGCAGCGCAGTTGGCGATCCGGGCAGCGGCATTGTCGTCTTTGAACTCGTGGGCAAGTGCCGCCAGCAGTTGTATATGCAAGGTGGGGTTATCTACCGGGGTAAGCAAAAGGATCATTACCCGCGCTTTTTCCGGACCGCCGAAATCGCAGCCTTCGGGGATGCACGCCACCGCCGTAAGAGCTTCTTTCAAGCCGGGGATACGGGCATGGGGCAGTGCCAGACCGGGGGCGATCATGGTCGGATAAAGCGCTTCGCGGCTTTCGACTTCGCTGCGGGTGTACTCCACATCCAACGCAGAATTATGCCGGGTCAGCAGGGTTATAAGTTTTTCCAGAACGGCTTTGCCGTCGGTTTCGCTGACTTGGCAGAGAATGTTATTTATTTGCAAAAAATCACTGAATTTTTTTTGTTCCCTGTTCATCCAGCCTCCTTTCTCAATAAAATAGTTATTGTTTTGAATTTGGTGAAAAAGCAAAGTCCGGCGGCACATTGCAGGCAATCCCGCTTATTGCCGCACGCTGTATCCGGCGGCGGCAAGTTATAGTCTGACATTTCCTGCAAAGCGCAACCTGTCTGTTTTTTTATGATCCTGTAAAGATATAATTCAACACTTCACTTCCACAAAATTCGGGACATCATCCATAAATTTGGTGATTATTTTTTTGCCATCTGATATTTGAGCCATGCGTAATATGTGTCGCCCATCTGGCGATAACCGGCGGGCGCCGGATGCACACCGTTGTTTTGCCGGCTGACTTTGACTTTTTCGTTGCGGGCGTTGACCGATACACTGCGGGCAGGGAAATTGTTTTCGCAATCCAGATTGGTGTTGGTGGGGATCATCACGACATTTTTACCGGCGGTATCGGCAAAGTGTTTTGCCATTGCCTGATTGAGCCGGAAACTGTTGCGGTAGTAGCCCCACGCCGTTTGATTGCACTTGTAGTTGGCGCCGAAAGCATCCTGACCGGCACCGGCGGTCACAAAACCCACACCGATCAGAGCGTCGGGGGCTTCCTTGCGGAACGCGGCAATGAGTTTGTCGGCATTATCGAGGATAGCGGCGATATTTTTTGCCAGATTATCCTGATTGCTGTTGAATACATCGTTTACCCCCAGCTGAAAAGTTATCACATCGGGTATTTGACCTTGATTATATTTTTCCAGATACTTTTTCAAACTGAATTCCACGCCTTTGCCGTCGGCTTTGGGGAAGAGAAATTTGCTTTGCGCCGCGTAAGCATAGCGCGCTCCCGGGGTGGGGTTGGGATTGTATTTGGTCAGAAAGGTGGACCAGCGCCAGCCGCCGTAACCCTCGTGCGCCACGCCGCCGGAAATGACTTTTCTGCCGCTGCCGGCGTGAGAACCCACCATGGTCAGCTCCGGAGCTTTGCTCTGCTGGCAGAGATCCAGCAAGCGGTTGGGGTAATGGGTGGCATTGGTCAAACTGTCGCCCACGAGCAGGATGGAAACTTTTTTGCCCGATGCGGCATCGGCGCTGCTGACATGCACGTTGGTGGAGGCTTCGGCCACCAGTTTTTCCTGACAATCATAGACTTTGAGCGTCAACTTATAGCTTTTGCCCCCATGATCCCGGCCGGGGATGAATGTCCAGCGTTTGTGTTCCTGTTTGCCGATAGCGGCGGTTACGTCGAAGATGAAATTATCGTGATTGACCGCCAGAAAGACATTTCTGAAATAAATATTGCACTCTTCGCCCACCACTGCGTAAATATCTTGGGGTATAAAGATATTATGCTGCTGGCAGAGCGTCTGCCGCTGACATTTTTTCTGTTCTGCCGACGCCTGGTCAAAGCAATTAATACAGCCGGAAAGCATCAGCATCGCTGCCGAAGCTCCGCAGAGGGTGGAAAGAATTTTCTTCATTTTGTATGATCCTTTTTTAATGTTATAACTGTTATTTCTGATCCGCGCCCCAGCCGGATGGGAAACCCGCTCCAGATACCGGTGCCGTTTGATACATACAACTGCATATCTTTTATTTGGTACGACCCCGATACAAATCCGTTGTTGTACCGCGCAACTACCCGGTCAAATCCCCAAATCATCCCGCCGTGGGTGTGGCCGGATATTTGCAGATCCACCCCCGCATCTGCCGCCTTGGACCCATCGCCGGGACGGTGCGCCAGCAGCAGCGTGAACTCCCCGGGCTCAATACCCCGGAGCGTACTTTTCAGATCCGGCATCGCCCCGGCTTGCTGCAATCGTTTTGCCGCCGGATCGGTTATGCCTGCTAAATAAATACCGTTGGGCAGCAGTATTTGTTCGTTGAGCAGCATGGTTATACCAAGGTTGTTGAAGTGATCGCGCCAGACCATCCCGCCGGAAAAATACTCGTGGTTGCCCATAATGCCGTAAACCCCGTATCTGGCGCGCAATCTGCCCAGAAACAGTGTGCTTCCGCCCAGCTCCGCCTCGCTGCCGTCGACCATATCGCCGGGCAGAACAACCAGATCGCATTGCAGGGTGTTGACCGTGTTCACGATCTTGCAAAGTCTTCTCAAATCAGTGCCGCGGTCGATATGCAGATCTGCCAGAACCGCAATACGGCAGTTTTCGGCCTGGCTGGGCAATGCGGCAAATTTCAGCTCCACATGTTTTACAGACGGCATGGCAGAAGCGTTATACATGCCCCATGCCGCAAAGATCATGGCCAGCAGGAGCATGGTCAAGTTGGCATAACACCATCTTTTGCCCCAGCGTTCCGGCATGGATTTTTTCCGGAACTTGTATACCGCCCAAACCACCCCGCGGCAAAGCGTCGAAGCCAGCAATCCGAAGAGCCAGAAGAATGCAGTCAAATGCAGATAATTCATAACTTGCAGCAGCCATACCGGCATATCAGGGGCAAAAAACATCGGACCGCCGAAAAGGCGTATGAACTCAAATTTCAGCGTTGCCGCCAAAATAGGCAGCGCCAGCAGAAATTTGATGTATCCCTTGAGTTTGAGCGGCAGAACCGCGCAGCAAACGATCAGGATCGTCATCAGCAAAGCAAATGGCAACATCATAATATCTATTGCCCGACGGGCGACTCCTTGTTTTTAAAGTTATGTCCATCAGGTTGATTTCAAAAAAAACGGCACGAGCTGCAATGGCATCCAGGCGTTTGCGCGCTCCCCTGTTTTGCGGTTTTGGCGGCCGCACCCCCCGTTACTGTCACACAGCTAATATAGCTCATCTGCGGGATAAATCAAATTATCCGGTATTTTTTTTACGGTGCCGTGCTGAAAAGTTTTTTAAAGCACCGGTTTCAAAAATTGAAAAACGGCACTTTTGGTGCTATCTTAAAAACATGAAAAACAATCTCCGAAGCCAAGACAAAAATCTTAATATATCTGCTGCCACCCGCAAAAACTGGCAGCGGCTCCGGACTTCTGCCCGCGGGCGGCTGGCAAAATTTGCCAACAAGAGCTGTTCCCGCAAAAAAATCCTGCCCCAGGAGTATATAGTTTGCGCCCCAACCATGGATTTTCTGCAGCAATTCCAGCAATGGCACGCCCGGGCTGGCGCGGACAAAAAAGCGGTTCTGCAATTTTATGCCCGAAAGCTGCTGGCTGCCAAAAATATCCTCCGCCAAGCTCATGTGCAAAGTGTGTTTGCCGGCGAATCTTGCGGCGAACTGCCGGAAAGTTTTGCCGATGCCCCCGCGCTGCCGGAAAATTGCAGCGAACCGGATATACTTGGCGCGATCTATCAGATGATGCTGACCGAGGGGGAAAAGAACTGCTCCGGAGCTTATTACACCCCCGGAACTATTGCAGAAGATATGCTGAAAGCCGCCGGATGCCCCGACCGGAGTTATAATCAGATACTTGACCCTTGCTGCGGCAGCGGCAGTATACTTTTGACTGCGGCAAAGCTCCTGCCGCTGGCTCCGCAAAATATTTATGGCGTGGATAACGACGAACTTGCGGTATTTATTGCCAAAGTAAATTTGCTGGCGGCATTTCCGGAAAATGTTTTTACTCCGCAGATCTATTGCGCCGACTATTGCCGATACGACAAACTGCCCCGGGCTTTGCAGCAAAAATTTCAGCTTATCGTAACCAATCCCCCCTGGGGCGCGGCAGCAAAAAGTGCGGATAAAACCGAAAGTTTTGCCGGGATATTCTACCGGGCAGGCGAACAGCTTGCCGCTGCCGGAACCATGGTGTTTCTGCTGCCCGAAGCAGTGTTGAATGTTAAAAAACATCTTGCTTTGCGCAAGTTTATGCTGCAAAAACTCTTTTTGCGCTCCATAAAACTTTACAAAAAACTTTTTACCGGGGTCATCACCGATTTTGCGGCAGTGACTTTGCAAAAACTCCCGGCGCCGGAAGCCGCAGAAGTCCGGGTCCAGCTGCCGGATGGCTCCACAAACTCGATCGCGCTTGAGCGCTGGCGCAATGGCGTGGATTGCAACTTTTCGCTCCACAGCGACCGCGTGGAAGAACTTTTGCAGCATATTGAAAAACAGCGGGTTTACACTCTCGGATCCGGCTTGTGGGCGCTGGGGATCGTCAGCGGCAACAACCGCCAGATGCTGCTGAACCGGGCAACTCCCGGCGCCGAAGCTATCTTTTGCGGCCGGGATATTGAGCCGTACCGGATCAACAGCGCCGGAAAATATATTGTTTTTGACCGCACCAGACTTCAGCAGTGCGCGCCGGAAGCTATCTACCGGGCCCCGGAAAAACTGGTCTACCGGTTTATTGCCGAAAAACCGGTTTTTGCGCTGGACGATCAGCAGCGATTGTTCCTCAACAGCGCCAATATATTGATCCCCGCTATTCCCGGAGCGGGCATAAAAACAGTTCTGGCGCTGCTCAACAGTACGCTGATGCAGTTTTATTACCGCTACCGCTGCGGCGGGCGGAAAGTGCTGAAAAGTCATCTTGCGCTGCTGCCGATACCTGAAATCGACCGGCAAACCGACCGGCTTCTGACCGGTCTGGCAGCACAGGTGATCGCCGGAAATCAGGAGAAACTCTCCGAAATCGACCGGATAGTCTGGAAGTTGTACAATATACCCCGGCAAGCTCAAGAGGAAATCAGCCGTAAAAATTCCGGCAATGATTTGTAAAAAGTGCTTTGGAGTTGTAATTTAAATATAGTGCGGGGGAAGTTCATCAGAACGCACCCATGTCGATATGTGATTTGATTGTTCCCAAACGAAACGGTATTAAAATATGTTGAAAAAACTATGCACTTTATTGCTGCTGTTGAGCATGGCATTGCTGACAGGGTGCGGAAAAGAAGAACGCCCCAAGCTGATAATGGTGACCAACGCAGAATTTCCGCCCTATGAGTATATCCATCACAGCGAGATCGACGGCATTGACCCGGCGATCATCCGGCGCATCGCCGAAAAACTGGGCTATGATCTGGAAATACATAATATGAACTTTGACTCGGTCATCGCTGCGGTGCAGACCGGCAAAGGCGATATTGCCGCATCGGGCATCACCGTTACCGAAGACCGCAAAAAAAAGGTGAATTTCACCCTGCCTTATGTGATCAGCGAACAGGTCATAATCGTAAGCAAAACGAGCGCGATCACCGGCAAAGATGATTTGAAAAAACTCCGCATCGGCGTTCAGCACGGCACCACCGGCGATACCTACGTTGCCGCCAACATCCGCGAGCCGGAGCGCTATGCCAACGGTGCGCTGGCAGTTGCGGCGCTTAAAGCCGGCAAGCTCGATGCCGTAGTCATCGACCGCGAACCCGGCGAAGTATATGTGACCCGGCACAGCGATCTCAAACTTATGAATGAACCGCTGACCAGCGAAGAATATGCCTTTGCCATCAACAAACGCAATCAACTGCTGCTCAAACAGGTCAACGAACAGCTCAAAGCTATGAAAGAGAGCGGCGAGCTTTCGCGGATCATTCAGCATTATCGCGCAACTGCCAATGCCGAAGCGATCAAAAATCAGGCGGTTCATAATGGATTTTTCAGTAAATTCAAAGAGTCATTTCAGCTCAATTTTATCAAAAATAAGCGCTACATGTATTTGCTGGAAGGTTTCGGTATAACGCTTTATATCAGTTTCTTTGCGGTGATTTTCGGTGTGATCATCGGCTTTATGGTGGCGGTCATCCGTGCGACTAATATTATGACCGGCAAGTTGAAGATACTGGACAGACTCTGCCGGGTATATCTTACGGTGATCCGCGGTACTCCGGTGGTGGTGCAGCTTTTGATCATCTACTTTGTCATTTTCGGTTCGGTGGATATAGATAAAGTGCTGGTGGCGGTCATCGCGTTCAGCATCAACTCGGGTGCTTATGTTGCGGAAATCATCCGCGGCGGCATCATGTCCATCGACCGTGGGCAGATGGAAGCCGGGCGGAGTCTGGGATTGTCTTACAATCAGACCATGTGGGAAGTCATATTGCCCCAGGCGCTGAAAAATGTGCTTCCGGCGCTGGGCAACGAATTTATCGTACTTTTAAAGGAAACCAGTATTGCCGGATATATTGCCTTGCAGGATCTGACCAAAGCCGGCGATATCATCCGCAGTCAGACCTACGATGCGTTCATGCCGCTGATGGCGGTGGCGCTGATCTATCTGGCAGTGGTAATGCTGTTGAGCTGGATGTTGAACCGTTTGGAAAGAAGGTTGAAGAAAAATGAGTGATATTGTTTTTGATATTCGCGATCTGGTCAAGGATTTCGACGGACTTAAAGCGGTCAACGGTGCCAGCACCACGATCAAACGGGGCGAAGCGGTGTTCATCGTGGGGCCCTCCGGCTCCGGCAAAAGTACATTTTTGCGCTGTTTGATTTTGCTGGAAACTCCGGATGACGGAGATATAATCTTTGACGGCAAAAGTATTCTTGACGGCAGGATCAAGCTCAATAAGTTCCGGCAGAAAGTGGGGATGGTCTTTCAGCACTTCAATTTGTTCCCCAATCTGACAATCCGGGAAAATATCACCCTTGCCCCGGTCAAAACCCGGCAGATGACTCTGACACAAGCCCGGGAAAAAGCTGACGCCTTGCTTAAACGCATCGGGCTTTATGAAAAACGCCACGCTTATCCGGCACAGCTCTCCGGCGGGCAGAAACAGCGCGTGGCGATCGTGCGGGCGCTGGCCATGAATCCGGAAGTGCTGCTCTTTGACGAACCGACTTCGGCGCTGGATCCGGAAATGGTCGGCGAAGTGCTTTCGCTCATGAAAGAGCTGGCAAGCGAGGGTATGACCATGGTGGTCGTGACTCACGAAATCGGCTTTGCCGCCGAGGTCGCCGACCGGCTGATCTTTATGGATCACGGCAAAATCGTTGCCGAAGGCCCGGTAAAGGCGATCATGGAAAATCCGGACAATGAACGTATAAAAGAGTTTTTTTCCAAGGTGTTGTAAGATGAAAAATTTTTTCTGCTGCTGGTTGCTGGTGCTGCTGGCAATATTTTCTGCCGGGTGCAATAATAAAAAAGTGGCTGTGGAGCCGGCAAAAAACGGTAATAAATATGTTATTCTTGACGTGCGTACTGCCGATGAGTTCCGCTCGGGGCATATCCGGGGTGCGGTAAATATTCCCCACGATATGATCGACGGCAGGATCCTGACGGTTGTGCCCGATAAAGCAACGGAACTCAAGATCTATTGCCGCAGCGGCAGACGGGTGAAAATCGCTATGGAAAGTTTGAAAAAGCTTGGCTATAACAATCTGACTTCGCTGGGCGGAGTGCACGATGCGCAAAAAATCCTTGATTTACCCATAGTGAAAGATTGATTTTTCAGGGAGATTTTTATGAACGATATTCCGGTGACTTTCTGGTTGAGTCAAGCGCTGAACGACCAGAATACCGATTTGCGCAATGCTTTGCAGGAACTTGCTGCCGCCGGAGGGAAATATGCAGTGCTTTCCCACAGTTGGATAAGTGCCATAATGCTTGATCATAAACTTGCCAAAGTTCTGGAAAAATTGCTTGCCGAATGCAATATAACTTTGCACGACTGTCATTCGCCTTTCGGCGGAGTGCTGGATTTGAATGTGCCGGAGCAGTCATTACGCCGCCAGATGCTCCTGCGCCATAAGCTGGCTATGGAAATTGCGGCATCCTTCGGAGTCAAAACTATAACTATCCATCCGGGGAGCGACCGCTTTTTCCCGGAAATACCTTTGGCAAAACACCTTGATCTTATGCGGGCAAGTCTGGATGAGCTGGTACCTTACGCCGAAAAGTGCGATATTGTTATTGCCATTGAAAACAGCATGTCCCGTACCGCTTCTCCGGAAAAGGTGGTCTTGCTGAAAAATGAGTATAAGAGCAAGCATCTCGGTTTGTGCTACGACTCCGGCCACGCCAATCAGCTGGATAACGGCAGATACATGCCCAACGGCACTATCTGGAAATACTGGCAGATGGTGGGCGTGCCGGAACCGGCGTGGCAGGACAACCGCACCATATTGGAAAGTATGCTGCCCGCGATGGTCAACTGCCATTTGCACGACAACGACGGCTCCGCCGACAGCCACAGCATCCCCGGCGAGGGTAACACTCCGTGGCAGCTGGTAATGGAAATGCTGAAAAAAGCTCCCCGTTTGCAGTCTGTTCAGTGCGAAGTCAAGATCGATCCCCGCTACACCATAACTCAAGTGTGCAGTAAATTCAAAGAATTGGGTCTTCTGGCATGATCGGCAAACCCATGACCGGGGGGAAACCCTGGCTGCATATACTTAAATTCACTATCCCGGTGCTGGCCGGGAGCCTGCTCCAGCAGTTATACCAGACTGCCGATACCGTTATTGTGGGCAATTTTACCGGCGAAAGAGCCTTGGCGGCGGTGGGCACTACCAACACCTTGTGTTTTCTCTTGCTGGCCATTGCCATTGGTTTTTCGGCGGGCAACGGAGTGATTTCTGCCCAGCACTTCGGAGCTGGCAAATTAAATGAGGTGCGTAAAGATGGAGCCACCGGGATCCTCTTTCTGGGCGGCGTGGGGGTATTTTTTGCCATAATTGCCATAGCGTTTTCCCGGATGGCTTACCAATATATGGTGGATGTGCCGGAAAATATCCTGCCGGAAACACTGACTTATTTCCGCATTTACGCTCTTGGATTGCTCTTTCAATATTTATACAATGCTCTGGCGGCGATCTTGCGGTCGGTGGGCGACAGTGCGGCAACGCTCTACTTTCTTTTGATAGCTTCGGTAATGAATATATTGCTGGATCTGTTGTTTGTGGCACTGCTGGGCTGGGGAGTTGCCGGGGCGGCGTGGGCAACCAATATTGCACAAGCAGCGTCGGTGGTGGCGGCGTGGGTTTATATGCACAAAAAATATGCCGTTTTCCGCTACAAAATCAGGGATCTGGTGTGGGATAATGCAGTGGCAAAAGATACTTTCCGCATCGGGTTGCCCATAGCTTTGCAGCTGGTTTTTGTGGCACTGGGCTTGACCTTTATCCAGCGGGCGGTAAACGGTTTCGGACAGGTTATGACCGCCACTTTCGCCGTGGGGCAGCGTATAGAAATGTATCTGCATCTGCCCTGCAACGCCTTGCAAACCACGCTGGCGACCTTTACCGGGCAGAATGTGGGCGCCCAACGCATGGACAGAGTCAAGGCCGGGGCATATCAGGGGGTGCTGATTTCGGCAATTTTCACTTTGATACTGTCAGTGCCGGTGTGGTGTTTTGCCGATACACTGCCGGGATTTTTTGCCTTGAGCGATACAGCGGCAAGTTATTGCACAAGTTACCTGAAAGCCATAGCATTGGTGGTGGTGATCCTGTCGCTTTATGTGCCATTGTTCGGGGTCTTTCAAGGCACCAAACACAGCTTGCTGCCCACGGTAACGGCATTGTGTGCATTGACCTTGCGGGTGATAGCAGTATACACTTTCAAAGATAGCGAATACTTCGGGCACACCATAATCTGGTGGAACCCGCTCTTCGGCTTCGGACTGGGCTGCATTATAACCTGGATATTCTACTGGTCAGGCATTTGGAAGAAAACAAAAAATATCTTGCCCGACAGGTAAATAAAAATTATTGCAGATAAAATATTGTATCTCTTTTATATAAAATAAATTGGAATTGCTTTTATTACCTGTAATAAAAGCAATTCCGGTGAAAGTTTTTGGAAAATGGGGTTCCGCCGCCGCCCCAGGCTATGGCGGGACAAGGTGGGGAAGAGAACCTTTTTTCAAAAAGGTTTCTTCCCCACAAAACAGTTTTGCCCCCCAAAAAAATAAAAGGTTTGGAAAAAAGGGGTGGAGTTTGAGGAGGGGAAAAAGGACCTTTCCTCAAAAGGTCTTTTTCCCCTCCTCAAGTCCATACCTTATTACATACCCTATTTTATCAAGCGTTTGCTTATGGCTGCGAAGATTGAGCCTGATATGTTGTGCCATACGCTGAATACGGCTCCGGGCAAAGCGGCGGCTATGCCAAAAAATTGTTTGGAGAGGGCGGCTGCCAGACCGGAGTTCTGCATACCTACTTCGATAGCAATGGTTATGGCGGTGCGTTGATCGCACTTTAATTGTCTGGCGATAAAATAGCCTGCTGCAATGCCGGAGAGATTGTGCAGTATAATTGCCAGAAAGACCATCATTCCGCAGCTCTTTAAGTTATTGCTGTTCAATGACATGATCACGCCGATCACCAGCACTATGCCTGCGGCGGAAACCACCGGACAGATTTTTTCCAGAATTTGCCGTTTTTTCTGCATGATGCGGTTGATTATCAACCCCAGACTTACCGGCAGAGCTACTACTAAAAGAATGCTTTTGAGCATTGCCCACGCCGGAACAGCTACCGTTTGCTGCAAATAAAGGGTGCTGATCAAGGGCGTAAGCACGATGCCCGCTACTGTGGAACAGGCGGTCATGGTTATAGAAAGTGCCACATCGCCTCCGGCAAGGTAAGTTATTACATTGGAAGCTGTTCCGCCAGCCACTGCCCCGGTCATCACCAGTCCGATAAGCATGGCGTCGGGCAAATCCAGCAATTTACCGATAACAAAAGCTCCCAGCGGCATGATGGTAAATTGCAAAATCATGCCGATAAGTACCGCTTGGGGTCGTTTGACTGCCGGCAGAAAATCTTTGACCGACAATGTGGAACCCATCCCCAGCATGATGATCGCCAGCAGCGGCACGATAGTATAGTCGAACCGCCCCAGTACGCCGGGAAAAAAATAGGCAAATACCGAGATCAGCACCGCACAGAGCGGAAAGATTTTGACCGTCAGATTTGCCATAAGATCACTCCTGTCCGGCAGCAGTTATTCTTTTTTCATGGTTTTGTCGACCATGGTGCATACACAGGCATCGCTCCAGACATTTACCGCAGTTTCGATCATGTCGATTACCGCATAAACCGGCAGGATCACGCCCAGAACCCCGATGGGCATGTTGATACCCGACATGAGCGACAGAGTCAGAAAGTAGCAGCCCATGGGTACCCCGGCGTTGCCCACCGCAGATATCACCGCAATCAATACCCAGATGGCAATGGTACCCAAAGTCAGGGTCACTCCGCCATTTTGCATGACAAACAAACTGGTTACCATAATGAATGCAGCACAGCCGTTCATATTGATCGTACAGCACAAGGGCAGGATAAAGCGTGCCACTTCGGGCTTGGCGTTGAGGTTGTTTTCTGCCGAAGCAACCGTTACCGGCAAGGTGGCGGCAGAACTTTTGGTAAAAAGCGCCATCAATACTGCCGGGAGCATACCTTTGAAGACCTTCAAAGGATTGATTTTTCGGATCAGCAGGAACAAAGGCAGCACCACAAAGAATTGCAAAACATTGCCGCCCAGCACCACTGCCACATATTTACCCAGTTCGCCCACGCTCTGTTCGGCAGACATTTGCGCAGTAAGCTGTCCGGCAAAAGCCACGATCCCCAGGGGCAGCGCCCAGATGAGAGCCTTGATGATGATAAAAAATACTTCCTGCAAGCCGTTGACCGCCTTGACCAGGACTTGCACATTTTCCGAATTGCGTCCGGCGGCAAGAGCCAGCCCCACAGCGGCGGCAACCAGCAATATACTTAAAACATTGCCGGAGAAAAAGGGCGTAACCACATTATCGGGGATCACCGCCAATATGTGGCTGTATACCCCCATGGGGGCAAGATTCTGTCCGGCGGCGGCACTCTGACCGGCTTTGATAAGTTCCGTCGGCAGATTGCCGGGAGCTATCCAGAGATAAAGCGCCGCACCAACGATCGCCGCCACTATCGTAGTGAGCAAAGTGTAAATAATAGTGTGCAGAAAAATCTTGCCGGTATCCCGTTTTGCCCCCAGCATGGCAAGGGTGGTGGTCACTGCCAGCGCAATGGTGGGCACTGCCACAAACTTGAACAACCGGGTGTAAGCCGACGCTGTAAAGTTGAAAAATTCGTTGATAACTCCATTGCCCAGCATACCCAGGGCGCCGCCCAGAATAAGTGCCGCCAGCCAGATAAGCATCTGTTTGCCGTTGAAAGAACGGATCTTTTTGACTTCTTCCATAAATAAACCTCTTTGCTGTTGATTAAAAGATCATTATATATAAATTAGCACTACATAGGGGGTTTTTCAACTATTTAACACTTTTTCAACTGTTTTTATGCAGGAAAACAGCTCTGCCGGACTTGCAATATATTTTACTTATATTATTTTAAACAAAGAACTGTGTTAAAAATTCAACAAACATAGCTCTGTACCCAATATCGGGTAGGTTAATAAAAAGTTATATGATTAACTATTATAACTTTTTAAAACTTGAAGGGCATTTATCTTTTTGCGGCGCAAAAAGATAAATGCCAAGAAAAGGTTTGGAAAAAAGGGGTGGAGTTTGAGGAGGGGAAAAAGGACCTTTCCTCAAAAGGTCTTTTTCCCCTCCTCAAGTACCGACCCTTATTGGGTACAGAGCTGTAATTAAAAGGAGTAAACATCATGTTTTTGACTGGATTTGCTGATGAGGCTTCCAAAGATTTTGCTTTGCAGATCAAAGCGACCAGAGAATTGGGCTGGAGTTTTATCGAAAGCCGTGCTATCGGGGCGAAAAACCTTTCAACGCTTTCTGACGAAGAGTTTGAAGCCATTGAGGCTATGCTCAAAGAAAACGCTATTGCCATAAACTGTTTCGGCAGCGGCGTGGCAAACTGGCAGAAACACCCCCGCAAGGAAGAGGATTTTCAGGCAAGCATCACTGAATTGCAGAACGCTTTTCCCCGCATGGAAAAACTGGGTATCAAGATGGTGCGGGGCATGAGTTTTCTGACTCCCACCGACGAAGAACCCGATTCGCCGGAATTGGAAAAAATCATCTTCAAAAAGGTGCGGACATTGGTGGAAATGTGTGCTGATCACGGCATCGTTTACGGTCATGAAAACTGCATGAACTACGGCGGATTATCTTTTATGCACACTCTTAAACTGGTGGAAAATGTTGACCACGAAAACTTCAAACTCATTTTTGATACCGGCAACCCCACTTTCAACTACCGCCGCATCGGTACGGCTCCTTACCCGCTGCAGTCGGCGTGGGAGTTTTACAAGAATGTCCGGGAACATATAGCTTATGTGCATATCAAAGACGGTCTTGCCATGCCCCGGGAAGACGGCGTCCGGCCGGAAGCTGACTACACCTACCCCGGCGACGGTGCCGGTGATGTGCGTGCCATTGTCCGGGATCTCTGCAAAACCGGCTACGACGGCGGCTTTTCCATGGAACCCCATGTTGCGGCAGTCTTCCACGCCACCGAACCGGGTAAGAGCAGCGAAGAAGTCTGCTACACCAGCTATGTGGAATACGGCAAACGCTTTATGAAAATTCTTAAAGAAGCCATGCACGATGCCGGGCGGGGCGATGAAAAAGTTATTGGTATGAATTGAGCAATCACAGGAGTTATATTATGTCTGTAAAATTCAAATGTACTGCCACCGGCGACTCCATGATCAGCCGCCGTCTGCCCGCTGAAGGCGAATATGCCGGATTCAGCGAAGTAAGAGATTTTATCCTGCAAGGCGATTTCCGTTACGGCAATCTGGAAACCACTGTGCATAATTTTGAGTGCTACGGCGGAGCCAACTCCGGCGGCAGCTGGCTTTGCAGTCCGCCCGGAGTGATCGACGATCTGCGCAAATTCGGTATGAATGTGCTTTGTACGGCCAACAACCATGTTCTGGACTACGGTCACGGCGGTTTGGTTCGCACCATTGAGTACCTTGAAGCAAAGGAAATGCCCTTTGCCGGTACCGGCAGAAATCTCTCCGATGCTTCCCGCCCGGTTTACATCGACACCGTAAGCGGCCGCTATGCTTTGATCGGCTGCACCATGACTTTCAATCCCGAATGTATGGCGGGTATGCAGACCGGCAGCGTCATGGGCCGCCCCGGGGTGAACGGTATGCGGGTAACGAAAAAGTATCATCTGCCCAAAGAGGAATTTGTCCACCTCAAACGCATTGCCGATGCTCTGGGGATCAACGACTCCATGGAGATCATCCGGGCTGAAGGGTATCTGCCCCAGCTCAAAGAGGGCGAGCAGCCCTTCGGCAAAGCTCTGATGTTTGAAGCCGCCGACAAAGCCGAGATCATCTCCAAAGTCCACCCGGCAGATATGAAACGCATTACCGATGCCATTGCCGAAGCACGGTTTATGGCAGACTATGTGGTCGTTTCCATGCACAATCACGAGCTGGTGGGCAAATCCAAGGAAACGGTGGATCAGGTTTCCAAAGAGTTCTCCCGTGCGTGCATTGATGCGGGTGCCGATGCGGTCATCGGTACCGGCCCCCACCTGCTGCGGGGTATGGAAATATACAAAAACAAACCCATATTCTTCTGTCTGGGCGACTTTATCATTCAGCTGGAAACCATCTTGCGCGCTCCCGACGGAATGTTTGCCAAACAGGGCCTGGATGGCAACGACCGGCTGGATGTCATGTTCAACGACCGCTCCGCCAACGGCAAGCGGGGATTGTGCTACGATCCAATCATGTATAAATCGGTGATCCCCTACTGGGAAGCCGATGAAAACGGCCTGACCAAACTTATCTTTATGCCCATTGAAGAACAGTTCCATCTGCCCCGCAGCCGTGCCGGATGGCCCCGCAAAGAGTGCAATATGAAGATCATGGAACACTTTGCTGAAATGAGTGCCGAGTTCGGCGTAAAAATCAATATCGACAGCAACGGCATCGGTTCGGTGGAGCTGTAAGTAAAAAGGATTTTTGAGTTATGGCTATGGATAAAAAATTGCTGGAGCTTGCCGAAATCTATCAGGCGGATGCCGCACAGATCATCCGGGATCTCTGCAAATTGCCCGCACCGTCGCACCACGAAGAATTGCGAGCCGAATACTGCCGCAAGTGGTTTGTGGATAATGGATTCAAGGGTGTTTTCGTCGATGAGGCACTCAACGTTATTGCCCCCATCAACGACAACGGCTCTAATGATATAACTATTGTTATGGCACACACCGATACGGTTTTCCCGGATACCGAACCCATGCCGTTTGTGGAAAAAGATGGCTTCATGCACTCTCCCGGCGTGGTGGACGATACGGCAAATCTGTCGGTTCTTATGGCGTGTTCCCGTTATTATCTCAACAACTGCGATTCCGGTGACAAGTGCGTGCTTTTTATTGCCAACTCCTGCGAAGAAGGTCTGGGCAATTTGAAAGGCACCCGCCAGATCATGAAAGATTACGGCAAACGGGTCAAAGAATTCATCTCCTTTGACTCTTCTTGCATGAACCGCTATGTCAATCTGGCGGTGGGTTCTCACCGCTACAAAGTTACGGTCAGAACCGAGGGCGGTCACAGCTTCGGAGCTTTTGGCAACCGCAACGCAATACATGTGCTTTCCAGCATGATCTGTTCGCTTTATACGGTCAAAGTGCCGCAGGTGGGCAACAGCCGCACCACCTACAATGTGGGCGGCATTTCCGGCGGTACTTCGGTCAACACCATTGCCCAGAATGCGGAAATGCTCTACGAATACCGCTCTGACAACTATGAGTGTCTGGAAAAAATGCGCATTATGTTCAACAACACCATTGAAATGTACCGCTCCATGGGGGTAACTGTGGAAGTTGAACTTTTGGGCGAACGCCCCTGCGGTATCCCCATCGATGAAGAAAAAATGGCGGTTTTGCGCAACCGCTATTTGAACGCCCTGAAAGAGGCTCTGGGGCTTGAAGCATTCAGCGGCAGCAGTTCCACCGACTGCAATATACCCCTTTCCATGGGTATTCCGGCGATCTGCTTTGGCGTGGTTCGCGGCTCCGGCTGCCACACCCGGGAAGAAAAACTGGAAGTGGCAAGCTTGTACGACGGCTGCAAACTGGCATTGCAGCTCTTCTGCAATCTTTGATATATCATCGCTGAAAGCAAAAAGCTGCTGCAGCGCCTTTCCGGAGGATCTGCAGCAGCTTTTTTATATCCGTCACTTTGCCGTCACTTATCCGTCACTTATCCGTCACTTGATAAAAATAAGCTCAAAAAAAGTGACGGATGCGCTTGGAAATGACATTTTTTCAGCGAAAATACAACGTTCCTCCCGGGGGCAGACTTTACCTGTTTTAGCATGGTTTTTTTGAGAATATCCCGAATTCTGTGAAGTTTAAGTGTGGGATCGCAGCACTTGAGATTTCAAAAAATCATGCTTCCCGCACTTCGACTGTTCGGAAAATCCGCGGCAGATAAAAATTTATGCAAAAAACAGGGGGTGTTGCAAAACTGTTTTGTGGGGAAGAAACCTTTTTGAAAAAAGGTTCTCTTCCCCACGCCCCATTTTCCAAAAACTTTCACCGGAATTGCTTTTATTACAAGTAATAAAAGCAATTCCAATTTATTTTATATAA
>JAFVQX010000111.1 GCA_017504585.1 Lentisphaeria bacterium | reverse complement strand
CACTGAAACGTTTGAAATGATTTGAAAATCGGTCAGCAAAAAAACAGGGGAATTGCCAACCAGTTCAAAAGGTTGCGATCCCCCTGTTTTTTATATCCGGCAGAAATCACTCTTTAAAAGCATCCAGCGCCAACGTGTGCGGATGCTTCCATTGGGGAGTGATGTTATATTTTTTCTGATGCACTCCCGGTGCCCAGCCCAGCCGCTGCGCCCAGAGGTCGGTAAAGTTGTCGCTGGCGGCTTTGATGGTGAATTCGTCAAGCCGTTCCAAACCGATCTTTTCCCCGGCATTGGCCTGATTGGGGCACATGAAACGGCTGGTAAGTTCGCAATATTCAGGTATTTCAAGGGGTTTATACTTTTTCAGATTACGCAACGCCCGCTCGGCGGCACTCCGCAAATTGGCGTAGAGTTGCTCTTTGGGATAGTTCACCACAGCGTAACGGTTGATGGAACTCTTGGTGGGTACCACTTCCAGATCATCGCCCAGCAAAGCCCGGGCTTCGTGGCAGGCGGTATCGTCGCCGGAAACCATAATGGTCGGCACGCCGAAAAACGCGGCCATGTAACTGGAAATACCGATTTCGCCGATAAGTTCGCCGTTGAGCCGCATTTCCTGCACACCGTGACTGTTGAAAGTGTGGCACATGTAGCCGTCGGTATGCTCCATGGAATGGGCTCCGATCTGGATAAAGGCATCGTAAGTGCCATCCAGATAAACAACCGGCGTATAGTTGCCGATCTGCATAAGGGAGGCTTTGGGGTGCAGTTTCATTATATCAATACTGTTGCTGCCGCCGTGACCATCCAAAATGACGATCTCTTTGGCTCCGGCAGCGACCAGACCATCGCAAACCGCATTAAGTTCGTTGACCAATGCCTGCTCGGCAGTGGGCTTATTAAGGGTGGTATTGCCAACCGGGGAATCAGCTCTGCCATTGATACCGGCAGGCCCTTCAAGATCAGTTAAAATGAATACTCTCATTATAAAAATCCTCCTTTTATAAACGATCCGTATGATCTTGTACTGCTTTTACTATATCTTACCGGGGGTTATTTGCAAGCATTTCAGCAGAAAAAAGCCGAAAAAACTTAACAAAAATTTATTTTTTCAGCTTGTAATAATAGAATTTTAAATTATTTTAAATGCAGTTAAAAATAATATTTATAATGAAAGGAACCTGTTCTATGAGCGAAATTACTGCTGTATCCATCATGCCCTGTTTGGATATGCAAAATGGCAGAGTGGTCAAAGGCGTACACTTTGTGGATATTGCCGATGCCGGGGATCCGGTGGCTTGCGCACAAGCATATTGTGCCGCCGGTGCCGACGAACTTGCCATGCTCGATATCACCGCCACCGTGGAAAAGCGTGATACCCTTATTGAGGTAGTCAAACGCGTTGCTCCCGCTTGCACCGTACCCTTCACCGTAGGCGGCGGCATCCGGGATGTGGCAAGTGCCGAAGCGGTACTCAAAGCCGGTGCCAACAAAGTTTCCACCAGCTCCGCAGCCTTCCGCAAGCCGGAGGTCATTGCCGAAATGATCAAAGAGTTCGGCTGCGACAAAGTCACTGTGGCGATCGATGTGGATGTGAATCCTGCGTTGCCCTCCGGCTATGAAGTTTATATTGATGGCGGCAGAACTGCCACCGGTTTTGACGCCGTGGATTGGGCAAAGAAAGTCCGGGATTTCGGCGTAAAAACCATTCTGCCCACCAGCAAAGCCGGCGACGGTGCCAGAACCGGTTACGATCTGCCCGTTATCAAAGCCATCCACGAAGCCTGCCCGGAATGTGTGGTGGTAGCCTCCGGCGGAGCGGGCAAGATGGAAGACTTCCTCGCCGCCGCAAAAGCCGGTGCCACCGTACTTCTGGCAGCCTCGGTGTTCCACTTCCACTTGATCGACATCGGAGAACTCAAAAAATACCTCGCCGCCAACGGCGTAAAAGTCAAGTAAAACAAAGGTTGATTGGGGAGCCTTTGACGAAGGCGGAAAACCTTTTATTGGCATTTATCTATTTGTTGCACAAATAGATAAATGCCCTTTTATTTTTGAAAAAAATGCTTCAACATCTGTTCTGTTTATCAACCGATGTTGGGTTCAGTGCTTATTTTTTCTGGGAATAAGTTACCAGTGCTCTGGCAAAGTCGCAGCCCGGTGCCAGCTTTACCCGGTGGGGGAGATTGGCTCTTAAATAGATGGTCTGCCCGGCTTTCAGCAGTTCCGGAGTATCTTTGCCTTCGATATAAAACTCCACGCTGCCGGTCAGCAAAACGTAAAATTCTTCGGTATCGTGCATCAAAAGCGGGCGTTCTTCACTGCATGTGTGGTATTCGATAATGAACGGCTCAAGCAATCTGCCCACTTGTTCGTAAGCCAGCGCCAGATAACGCATACCGTAGCGCTCGTTGTCATTGCGGAAGATTTCTTCGCCCTGCTCTACGGAACCTATGGTGTATTCCGGAACCTCCGGATCGCTGGTAAGCACTGCCGCCAACGGCACGCCCAAAGCAGCGCTTATGGCATTCAGAGCCTTCAATGACGGCGTTATCCGGAAAATTTTCCACTTGAGAGATGAACCCTTTGGAAAAGCCGCTTTTTTTAGCCAGCATTTCAACGGTCAAGCCTTGCTGTAACCGTAATTTGCGTATTGCTTGAGATATTTCCAATAAGTCCATTATTTTCCCCTGATTTATTGCGTTGACTTAAATATAATACAATTTTAACTTTTTTCAAGAAATGCAACTTTTTTTCTTGTTAAAACTTGACAAAATTATTGTTCGGTGTATATTTTTGCTAAACAAGATTGTAAACAAACTGAAAAAAGGAGGTTTTCCATGGCTGAAAAAATTTATTACATTGACTTTGAAACTCTTGAAAACTTCATGCGCGATGTGTTTGTCGCTTCCGGCGTTCCTGCCGAAGACGCCAAGCTCTGCGCAAATGTGCTGATCACTGCCGACAAGCTGGGTATCGACTCCCACGGCATCGGCCGGCTCAAGCCCATTTACATCGACCGTATCCGTGACGGCATCCAGAAGCCGGTGACCGAAGTGGAATGGGTCCGCAAAGGCCCCGCTACAGCAGTTATCGACGCTCATGACGGTATGGGTATGGTGGCAGCCAAAGCCGCTATGGATTACGCCATGGATGCTGCTGAAAAGTTCGGTCTGGGCATGACCGTGGTGCGTAACAGCACTCACTTCGGTATTGCCGGATACTACCCCCTTATGGCGGTCAAAAAGAACATGATCGGTATTTGCGGAACCAACGCCCGCCCCTCCATTGCCCCCACTTTCGGCGTGGAAAACATGCTGGGAACCAACCCGCTGACTTTTGCGATCCCCAGCGACGAAGAGTTCCCCTTCTTCCTTGACTGCGCCACCAGTGTCAGCCAGCGGGGCAAGATCGAAGTTTACGCCCGTGAAGGCAAAGAACTGCCTCCCGGCTGGGTCATCGACAGCGAAGGCAACACCCGTACCGATACCGAACAGATCCTGATCGACCTGGTCAAAGGCACTGCCGCCTTGACTCCCCTTGGCGGTCTGGGCGAAGAAACTGCCGGCTTCAAGGGCTACGGTTATGCTACGGTAGTGGAAATTTTGAGTGCCGCCTTGCAGCAGGGCAGCTTCCTCAAAGGTCTGCTGGGCTTCTCGCCGGAAGGCAAAAAGCAGCCCTATCACCTGGGTCACTTCTTTATTGCGATCAATGTGGAAGCGTTTTGCGATGCGGCAGACTTCAAAAAGACCACCGGCGACATCTTGCGCGATCTGCGTGCCAGCCGCAAGGCTCCGGGCTGCGAACGGATCTACACCGCCGGCGAAAAAGAATACATCGCTTTCAAGGAACGCAGCGTAAAAGGCGTGCCGGTCAACGAAGCGTTGCAGAAAGTCATGCTGCAGTTGCGTGAAGAGTGCAAACTTGACCAGTACAAATTCCCCTTTGACTGCTGAAGATCTTTCTGACTGTACCAGCCGCCGGTTCCGCAAGGTTCCGGCGGTTTTTTATTTGCCGAAAAAGCAGATTTATGCTAAAAACGGCAGATCCCGGCAATTTTATTTCCTGACCTGACGCCGTTTTTCCGGGATAAAACTCTCGTCACAGGGTTGCATATAGAATACTTTTCATGTATAATTATGTCAGACAGAAATTTTATATACATAAAGAATTTTTTTATAAAGGGTATTATGAAAAAATGAGGAAAGAAAAAAAATTCACTTTGATCGGATTTCTGCAAAAAGCTGCATATCGCAACTTTAATTGTTTTGCAGAGTGTAACGAAAAGGGGTATTCACCTGTCCATGGACAGGTGAAGCAGTACTGCTTCACCTTGATAGAACTCCTCGTAGTCATTGCCATCATTGCGATTTTAGCGGCAATGTTTTTGCCCGCACTTTCGGCGGCGCGGGCACGGGCGAAAGCCAGTCAGTGCATAAGCAATCTTAAACAGGTCGGGACGGCATACGCTATGTATCACAATGATAACGATGGCTGGTATTGCTTTAATATCGCTTCTACATTCAACAATACTCCAGCCAATCCATTTTCCGGTCATGCTGCTACCAACGGAGGGTATTTAGGGGTGTATCTGCCGACCGATGTCGGATATAACACAGATTATACATGTATCGGTGGGTATTATGTAAAAGACGCCTCCACCCCGATACGGGAAAGTAAATTCAAATGCCCGGAATTGAACGATCCACCGGCTTCTGGCTATAAATTTGGTTATGCTCAGAATAACAGGATAACCGGCAATGGGACAAAGGTAATCGGAGGAAAACAGTTTAATTCACCATTTAATGTTTCAGTGGTCAATTCACCGGATATACTTATGGTAATTTCTGAACACAACAAAGAAGGTTCTGGTACACAGGCACTCCACTGGGATGCTTCGGAAGCAGAAATTGGATTCCGCCACAATCAGTATGCCAATGTGCTGCATGGCGACTGGCATGTGGAAGCCTGGAGCAAAGATGCCTTTCCGAGGAAAGAAAAACATGGTAACGGTATTTATGCCGCAGCGTTCTGGTATCCCAAAGCGACCAGCGGAGATGTATATAAAGATTGATTATGCGTAAAGCCTCGGGAAAAGCTGAATACCGGCGTATAGCTGCGGAATTGGAGTTGGCGATCCGCTGCGGGGAGTATGTTGATAAACTTGACCACATACAAATACTTGCCGACCGCTTCAATGTAGCCAAACAAACAATGACCAATGCCTTGCAGCTTTTACGGTCATACAATATCATTGAACATCACGGCAGAGCCGGTATACACATATTGCGTGAAAATCTGCCGGGAGGCGTGATCGCTATTATCGGCAAATGGAGCGATGAGTATTTTCAGGAAAACTACGATTTTATACAGCCTTTGATAGCTGAATTTGAAAAAAGCGGCTATCACTTTGTGGTAATGCGGGTGTTTTCATCTTCCATGGAGTTTTTAAATCAGCTGGAGCTGTCCAACTTTGCCGGATTGATTTTCAACGCCCGTTCCATTACGGAAACATTAGCTCAAAGGCTTGCCGATCGCAAGATACCTTTTGTTTCCATTTCACGGTTGCCCCTTTATCCGGATATGGATTATGTGAACTTTGATACCGAAAAATCAATAACTCAACTGGCAAGCGATTTGAAGGCAGCCGGATACCGGAAAATAGCATTGCTGTTCCCCAGCCAAACCGAAGGCTATAATCAGCTTTTGCATAAGATGTGGAAAAAGATCAAACGCCAGCTGGCTCTGGAAATATTGAGTTGCGATAAAATCTGCCATCAGGATGATTTGAGTTGGGAAGATAATGCAGTAAATTATCTTAAAAAACTTGCCGCTATGCCGGAAAAGCCAGAAGTATTGATCCATTACGGCAGTTACAGCACCCAGCGGCAGGAACTCTATAAGCAGGCAGTGCCCGATTACCCCTGCTGCATGCGTATAGTACATGTGGCAAGCACACTCAACGAAGAGTTTGCCCCCAATAATGTGGTATTTGCCAATGCCAAAAAAACTGAATTGTTAAAAAGTGCATTCACCTTGCTGCTGGAGCGTATGCGTTCGCCGGAGGCACCCATAGTTCACCGGCTTATACCCTATAATATAGAATATTTACAAAAAATTTAAGATAGAAAAGAGGTATCAAAAATGAAACAATTTTTGACAAGTGCAGTTCTGGCAGCTTCGGCGATCCTGCTGAATGCGGCAGACTACACTACAAACAACGGTCAGTTCACCGTTGGTATCGACCTGAAAGGCGGGGCGGTAACTGAATTGAAGAACATTCAAAAAAAATCGCTGCTTTATAACGGTACTTCCAGTTATACGGAACGGCTCTACACCGTAGTTGACGGCAAGATGGTGCTGGAAAAGTTCGGCAATCACGATTTTTCGGTGGCAAGCAGCAACTACAAGCACCGCAAAACGGCGGATATAACCTTGACCGCCAAAGGCGTATCCAGCTTTGACTGGCTGCGGCTCAGCAAAAAATATACTTTTGACTGGAACAAACCTTATTTTACAATCAAATACACCCTGAAAAACTTTGACAGCAAACCTCATAGAGCCGGTGTCTGGCTGCAGACCCTGCTGAATATCGACGAGGGAGCCACGCTCTTTCAGGTGCAAAACAATAAAGTAAAGGAACTCACCCACCCAGGTTCTGCTAAAAATGATGAGTGGAACATGAATCCCGGTGCAGCGTTGTACGGAATTTCCGGCAAAAGCTCCCCCAACGGCATAATATTGTCAGTTACACCGGCGAATGTCTTTGCCGGCACATACAGCTGGTGCGGCTCTATAAAAGGCAGATCAACCAATTCGCTGGAAGTGCTGACCAGAGAATTCGACCTTGCCCCCGGAGCCGAAGCCAGCTTTACCGTAACAAGTTACTACTACAACAATGTCCGGGGCTACATTAAAAGCATGGCGAAAAAACCGGAATTCAAAATAACCGGCTCCAACAGTGTGGATTTGAGCAAATTGCCCCGCAATCTTCCCCTCAATCCTACATTGGCATTGCCGCAACGGTATGTGGATGTAAAGGTCAACCGCCAGTATTTTGACTCCATCCGTGCCATAAATATACCTGCTGATGAAAAGATCGAACAAGCCGCCGCTTATGTGGTGAACAACAAATCCGTTGACCTCGACCGCCCGCTGGCAAGCAAACTTATCACCCTGTCCGACGGCAGCAGGCGATTGCTCTTTGCCGTACCCGGCATTGCCCCCAAAGGAGCAATGTATACCAAAGAAACCGATGGCAAGGTATATGATATATTGAGCAAAACCAGCTTTTATCTGCTGGGCAAAAAAGAGTTGACAGTGCGTATAGCTTTGGATGCTCCTGCCGCCCCGCCGGTACTGAATGCCGACAAGCCGGAGCTTTTCTGGAACGGCGACTTTGAAAAGCCCAACAAAAGCAAAACTTTTGCCGCCGGAAATCTCTATTACGAAAATACCCGCAACCGCAAACTTGTATTCTGGGAAAAATCCGGCAAAGATGGTTCTTACGGCATACGCATCCAAAAAGAAGGCAAAGCCGGGACTGCCGCTTACAGCCAGTACTTCATGCCGGAACCCGGTCGTAAATACACTATTTCTGCCGATTTAAAGTGCGAAAACTTCGACAAAAAATACATTATTGCCTATTATGACTGCTTTGACGCCAATGGCAAGACCATTGCCAAAAGCAAAAATATTTATTACCACACCAAAGCCTCCCACAACTGGAAACGCATCAGCAAAAGTTTCAGCGTACCAGCCAATACAGCAAGATTGCGGGTAGCATATCAGCTGGCACCTGTCAGTAAAGAAAACATTATGTGGATAGATAATGTATCGCTGACTGCCGATGACTTTTCCTTTAAAGCAAAACCGGCATTGGAAACTGCCCGGGAAGATGCTATTTACAGCGGATACACTCCGCTGGCTTTGCTGGAAAAAATTTCACACGAATATGTTACGCCTCACGAAAAGTGGTTCAAGCCCGCTGCGTTTGAGCTGCCGGAGCTGCTTTACGCCTGTGCCATTATCAAGAGCAACGAAGATGCCAGCCGCCGGGAAATCGTGGAACTTGCCCAGCGGCTTGACCTGAAATACACCTTTATACCGCTTTTGCCCACCATCGAAAACGTAGGCGGCGGCGGCAAAGGTATCTACGGTGTACACAGTATTACCCACGGCAAACGGATGACCAACTACACATTGGAACGCTTCCGGGCGTTGAAAAGTGCCCCGAAAGCGGCGATCATTCAGGGCGTGGATTTCAAGCTGTTTGACACAGAAGGCACTCTGGCAGCCGAGATCGCCAAGCTCCAGAGCCAAGGCACCCGCATAATTTTCCTGAACTGCGACTTTATCCCCAACAAACTTTTGGGCAAACGCATGAATCTGCCCAAACATTGGCTGCAAATACCTGTTATGCAGAAAGGTTCAGTAGCTAAACACATCCGGAAATTTGCCCAAGCCGATCAGTTTGTGTTAAGCGATGCCAATTACACCATTTTGAACGATATGCCAAGTACGCCCAAAGATGCAGTTGCCCGACGCTCCCCGGCGTATGTCAGCAGAGATTATCCTTTTTGGGAATACCGCTATCTGCCGCTTATCAAGGCGATCAAAGATGCCTGCAAGGTAAAATCTCCCACTATCGCCGCTGCCACATTCAAAGGCAATACGCTGGAGCTGGAGTTGCAATCTCCGGTGACTCAAAACGCCAAAATCGCTGTTGAATTCCAAAACACCTTCCGGGAAGTTACCGGCAAAGTGGAGCAAAAAATCCAACTCAACGGCAAAAAGCAGAGTTTTGCCGTAAAGCTCCCCACCCTGCCCGGCGGTATAAATTTAGCCCATATTAAGCTGGTAAATGCAGAAAACAAAGTCTTTGACGCTTCGGCAATCAGGCTTGATATACCGGTTACCGCCCAAGCTGAAATCAAGTTTTCCAATGCCGACAACGCTTTCAAATTCGGCGATAAAGTCAAATTTCAAGCCCGGGTCAGCGGTACAAACTCCGGAGATAAATTGCTTGTTACTGTGGAAGACAGCGATTTCCGAACAGTTTACACTGCTGAAAAGCCCGCTGCTGATACTGATTTTACCATTGAACTCAAACCGCCCTATACCCTCCTTTACCGGGTGCTGGCTAAAATCCAACGCAACGGTCAAATCGTCGGCAACAGCATGAGCGAATTTGCTGTAACCGGCAAACAGCTTGACCACACCGACCTTCACGCCGGAATGTGGGGCGGCAGACTGCTGTTGAGCAAGATGCTCCGGGAGCTGGGCTTTGATCTGATCAGCTGCGACGCCCGACGGGACAATATCGGCGAAGGCACACTCCGGAACATCGTCAATTTGTATATGTACCCCATGATGCTCAATTTGGGTCATGTGGGGCTTGACCGCAGCCGGGGAAAAATTTACCGCGGCGACAAGCCAAGCGATCCGGTGCGTGATCCATGTTTCAGCGATCCGGCAGTTACTGCGGCATCCGAGCGAGAGTTTGCCCGCCTTGCAAAGCAGAATTGCTTCAATTACTATTCAGGTATGTATCACATGCTGGGCGACGAAATGTTTCTGGGCTCCACGGTCTGTTACAGCGAACACTGTTTGAAAGGATTCCGGGATTATTTGAAAAAAGCCTATCAAACCATTGACAAGCTCAACAAAGTCTGGAAGAGCAATTTTGCCAGTTTTGACGATGTAGTACCCGTTCAGCGTAATGTGGTGGAAAACAGCGACAACCTTGCCCCCTGGCTTGACCACAAGATGTTTATGGTCAATGTCTGGAGTCATAATTACATCGGTAAGCGTGCCGAAATCATTCAAAAAGGTATCCCCGGCGCCAAGGTCGGTATGTCCGGCACCCAGGTTCCCGGTTACGGTTACGACTGGGCACAGCTTATGAAGCATCTTTCGTGTACCGCTTATTACAACGGCGTGCAAACCACATTGGTCAACCAGTGGCAGCAGGAAGGCTCCCTTTCCGGTCAATGGGGCGGCGGCTATGTAAGTGCAGCATATCTCTATGATATATATCAGCGTTCCTACCAGTGGAGCAACCTGATCAAGGGTGCCAACATGGTTTGGAACTGGCACGGAGCAGCCTACAACGGCGACGGCTCCCCCTCGGAAAATCTGAAAAGCTATTGCGAAGAATTCAATCTGCTCAAAAAAGGCATCGCCAAACTGATGCTTACTGCCGATAAAAACAATGCTCAAGTGGCAGTGCTTTACAGTCAGCCTTCAGTCTTTACCGCCATGGCTGGCGGCTTGGGCATATCGGAATGGCAGAACACCCAGACCGGCTGGGAAGCACTTTTGCTGGATTTGAAACTTACCGCAGCATACATAACCTACGAAAACCTTGCCGACAGCAAGTTTGATTTGAGCAAATTCAAAGTAATAATTTTGCCGCTGACGCTGGCTCTTTCCGAAGCAGAGCGGCAGAATCTGGTAAAGTTTGCAGAAAATGGCGGTACTGTCATTGCCGACGCCTTCCCCGGCAGATACGATCAGCACGGCAAACGAATCAACAACACAGTGTTGGATAAACTCTTCCCCGGAAATTCAGGAAAACTGGCTCCGGAAATGCAGAACCTTAAAGGTCCTATCCTCAATGGCAGATTCAAAGTTGCCGAACCGGCTCTGGGCACGGTAAAAGTCACTAAATGCGGCAAGGGTCAGGGTGTACTTTTCAATGTTATGCTCAACAGCTATCAATCGCTTACTATCGGAGGTGTAGGCGGCGAAACCGCCTCTGCAGCCAGCGGCAGCGAAGCGTACTGTATTGCCATGCGTAAACTGGTCAGCAAGATCGCCAACGCAAGCGGTGCGGCAAGCCACGCAATCGTTACCGACAAAAACAACCGGCAAGTTTCCAGTCAGAGTATTCTTAAAAAAGCCGGAGAAAATTATTACTTTGCCATTGTCCGGCACAGCAGTTCTATGCAAAAAGGCAAGATCAATAACAATGCCCCCAACACCCCGGTATTCAATATAAAACTGCCGGTTGCCGGTGTGATTTACGATGTAAGAGCGGGTAAAAAGATCACGAAGGGCAACAGCTTTAAAATCAAAGCCGCCGCCGGTTACGGTCAGCTCTTTGCCATTCTGCCCGCTGAAATTACAGATGTAACTTCAACAGTACCCACAACCGTAAAAGCTGGCAGCATGGTCAATGTAAGCTGCCAAGCCAATGGGGCAAAAAGCCGCACAGTGTACCGTTTGGAAGTAGTAAATCCCAACGGCAAAGTTGCCAGGGAATACAGTTTGAACAGCTGCTTTGATTCGCCCGAAGGCAAGTTTGCTTTCCAGATACCGTTCAATGCCGAACCCGGTAACTGGCAGGCTGTAATAACCCACTGTGCCAGCGGCAAAAAGACAAGTAAAACCTTCAAAGTAATCAAATAAAGCAGTAAATAAAAGTTAAACTCCGGCAGAAAAAAGTACGCCGGAGTTTTTTTATCCCAGAATATATTGGGGCTGTTGCAAAACCTCATAAAAGGTTGCAAATCCCCTGTTTTTTTGTACAAATTTTTGTTTGCTATCGAAAAAATCAGCAATCTTGAATTTATACAACAACAATAAAAATTATTGCAGGTAAAACGTTGTATCTATTTTATATAAAATAAATTGGAATTGCTTTTATTACTTGTAATAAAAGCAATTCCGGTGAAAGTTTTTGGAAAATGGGGTGTGGGGAAGAGAACCTTTTTTCAAAAAGGTTTCTTCCCCACAAAACAGTTTTGCAAT
>JAFVQX010000110.1 GCA_017504585.1 Lentisphaeria bacterium | reverse complement strand
GTAAAAGGTTTGGAAAAAAGGGGTGGAGTTCCGCCGTCGCCAAGGCTATGGCGGGACAAGTTGAGTCAGGGAAAAAGGACCGATCCAGCAAAAGGTCTTTTTCCCCTCCTCAAGTACCGACCCTTGTTGGGAACATCGCGTAAAATAAAGGTGGATTTTTATGAAGTGGAAACTTTTTTTACCCGCATTACTGACTGCCGCTTCGGCAATGGCAAATGCTGTTCAACCGATCGTTTTTGACTTTGAAAGCAGCAACCCCAATCATGTGGACGATAATCCATACGAAGGCAGCAAGTGTTACAAATTTGCCGGAGTGGGGAAATACGCTATCCGCAAATTCCCGCTGAATTTGCAAGTTGGTGTAACTTATAAACTCTCCTTGCAGCTCCGCAAAGATATCTGCCCCCAGAGTGTAGCTAAAAAAATGGACTTTGTGGTTGGTGCATATATCAACGGCAGCAAAAAATTTACCGTTTATACTGCCGGCGGCAGCACGGTTCTGGGCGATGGCAAGTGGAACAGTGTTACCAGAAAATTCAAAGTCCCAGCCAATGGCGGCAACTGCTCGCTGATGGTTTACAACCGTACTGATATAGATTTTTATATCGACAGTGTAAAAATTGTGCCGCTGGATGCCAAGGCAGCTCAAGCCGCCGCCGTCGAAGCTGCCGCCGAAGCCTCCGGCGCAAAGAAAGTGGTGCGTCCTCTGCCGCCCATAACTGACGAAGATGCCGCCAAAGAAGATTGGGCGACCAACCGCCGGGGCATTGAGGCGTTGGACGACGACTTTATCCTGCCGCCATTTTCGCCGGTCAAGTGGCAGAACAATACCGCTTCGGTCTGGGGCAGGGACTACAAATTCAATGAGTTCGGGTTGTTGGGTGATGTCAAAGTTTTGAACAGCGATTTTCTTGCCGGAGCCATGGAGTTTTCCGCCAAAGTCAACGGCAAGGTCGTAAAATTCAAGCCCGACAATCAAGTTATATTGCGTAAGAAAAAGGGCGTGGTCGAGCTTTTCAGCCGGGCAACCAGTCAGGATTTGGATATTGAGGTAAGAACCACCACCGAATATGACGGCATGATCAAGGTGGATTTTACCTTTGTACCTAAAGGAACGGTGGAAGTGGAAAACTTCAACTACTCCATACCTTACCCTGAAAAATATGCAGAGTTTATCCACTACACCGGTGCCCGGGAAGGGGGCTGGTCGCTTAATGTTCCCCGCTTGAGCAATACCCGCAGATTGCCCGCTGGCGAGGGTGTGGTCTGGGAAGCCCCGTTCAAGATTTTGGTGTGGCTGGGCAGCTACGACCGCGGCTTGCTCTGGTTCTGCGAGTCCGAACAATATTGGAGCCCCCACGACCGCAAAGCCCGCAAAAATGGCTTGAAAGTCGTGCGTAATAATGGAACAGTCACACTGGTGGTCACGCCGGTTTCCGCTCCCCGGTTGTTCAGCAAACGCACCACTTACACCTTTGGTTTGATGGCAACCCCGGTACGCCCCCGCACCCCCGGCTGGCGGTTGACCGATATGAATTACGAATACTTTGCCAAAACCGCTCAACGCAAGTATGGAGCAGTTACTCCGGTAATTTACAGTTCCGGCAGTTACGACTTTACCCCTCCGGCAACCACCAACCCCGCAGCGGTATCGTTTTATCCGAGAATTTACAATAAAGAAGCCTACAAAAACCGGGTGGATAACGCCCACAAAAACGGTGCAGTTTTTGCCTTGTATATCGATCCGATATTGTTCAATTTGGGTATTTACAAAGATATGGCAAGCTACAACAACAAAGGCTGGGACCCCACCAACGACAATGCTGACGGCAAAGATGTGAAGATCGACGCACCTTTCCAGTGGGAATCTCCGGAAAAGAAACGCTTTTTTGCCGAATGGCGCAAAGAACCTCTTGCCACCGCTCCTTACAGCAAAAATAAGGGCGAGCGGCAGTTCCAGGTGGGCTTGGGCAGCCGTTATCAGGATTTCTTCTGCTACCTTATGGAAAAACATGCCGAGCTGGGCTGCGACGGTATTGCCAACCTTGACGAATGGGGTCCCGTGCCGGACAGCAACCCCCGCCACGATATGGGCTACTATGACCGGGATGGCAAGCGTTACCCGGAATATGACTGGTTCGGCAGACGGGATTTCCTTAAACGCATGTGTGCCGTGTTCTACAAAAAGCATGGCAGATTGCCCATTATGCGGGTGCATCTGGCGGCAACATTGGTGGTGCCCATTGCCAGTTTTTGCGACAGTGTGGTCACCGGCGAAAACATCAACTCTGCATACTTTAACGGCAAAGGTCTGATGGATAAATACACTGTAAACGGTAATGAGATCCTTGAAAGTCTAACTGAAGGCGGCAGAGATTTTCTCTATTACGCCTCCACTCCCGACCGCTGGGCGATCGAGTACGGCGGGCAGGCATTCGGCTGGAATGTTTGCGTAATGAGCAATCTGACCAAGAGCCCCAGGATCGACAAAAAGTACGCCTCCAGCAGCGAAGGCACCCGGGACTACCTTGCCATGTGTATAACTCATGACAACACCCTGTGGCCGGTCTTCTGCAAAGCCGATGAAGCATATAAATATATGAAGATCAAGCAGGATTTCGGTATCGGCGATAAGGGTGTTAAGTTCTATCCATATTGGGGCAAGCATCACCCGGTAAAGGTCAACGGCAGCGAGTGCTACGCTGTAACCTGGGCTAATAAAGGTAAATACCTTGTGGCAGTAAGCAACCTTTCGCTGAAAAATCAGACTTTGAGTGTCAAGCTGGATAAAGAATTTTTCTCCGGCAAAGTCAAAGTTACGGATGCTGAAACCAAAGCTGCTGTAAATGTGCAGAACAATAGCTGGAGCGTTGATATACCCCGGCGTAACTATAAACTCTATTTGATCGAGAAGTAAAAATATGTTGAAAAATCTGTTAGTTTTGTTGACCGTGATTTCCGGCATGGGTGCCGGAGCGTATGAGTATTTTCTGGAAAGCGGCGATTACCGCATCCGGATCAATGAAAAATATAAACACACTATCCGGGAAGTGGTTTGGAAAAAGCATGTGCTTGCCACACAAAGTGGCTACTACGGAGCGATCTTGTGTCCGGCTTCCGGCAAATATATCGGGGCAGGGCACAAAGAAGGCGGTGCGGAAAAACTTTTGAGTGTTAAAGTTACTTGCGATGGTAAAGAGGTACCCCCCGCAGCCAAGGCGGTTTTCAAAGGTTCCAAAGTAACTGTGGAAAAACTTTCCATGTTTGACAAACTTCTGTTCCGGGTATTGCTGGAACTCACCCCCGAAGGCTTGGTGGAAACCAAACGCTTTGTAGCAACCGCCGATCAGAAAGTGCATCTCTATTACGCCCACATTTACTGTTTCGGCAAAAACTTTACCGATTACTATGCTTTAAGCGATAAGAACAAAGTCATTTCCGGAAAGTTTGAACTCCCCCGCGATAACCCCAAAAGCCGCAAAACGGCGTGGAAAGTCAACAGCAATGTAAAATATGTTGCCAAATATGATGCAGCCAAAAAAATCGGCGTAATGCTCTGGTATCCGGAAATCATCAAAGGCGCCTCCCGCAAGGCCACTATCTGGGAGTGCCCGTGGGCTTATATGAAGTTTTATATGATGACGGCTCTGCCGAAAAATATCCCTTCTGCTTGGGAATCACCGACTTATACTGTGATTTTGCGGGGCTTGGAAGCCGCCACGCTGGCGGATTTCCCCGCCGCAGTACAGAAAGAAGCTGCCGCCGCAGAAAAAATCAACTTTACTGAATTAACCAAACCGGTCATGCCGGAAAAATAAATATAAAGAGAGAGAATTATGGCAAACGATCAATATCAGATCAAGCAGTTGGATTCTTACAGCGTCTTTCTGCCGCCGGTCGGTCACAGCGACAGCCCTGCTGCTATGGCACGGCGCCAAGCCCGTGAAGAAGCCAACAACACCTATGTAAAAGAAAATGTTGCCGAAGAGGTCAAGGGGCAGATCACCGGCAGTTTTATCTACGCCCACCCGCCGAACTACCGGGGTGCCGAAGCGGTTACTTACACCCAACAGGATTGGAAGCGGGAGCTTGCACGCCTGAAAGGGTTCGGCATCGATACAGTCATCTATCAGGCTTCGGTCTGGGATGAATTGCATGAGTGTTATTACAAAAGCGAACTCTTTAAGGATTACAAATTCTTCAATGTCGTTGAGCCCATGCTGGCGGCGGCAAATGAGCTTGGTTTGACCATTTTTCTTGGGGCAGTAGGTTCTGTGACCTGCTGGCACGAAAAGCTCAACAATCAGATCATTGATGGCGAAGTGGCTAAACAGATCGGCTGTTTTGATGAATTGTGCAAGAGTTTTGCCGGGGGATTTCACGGTATATATTTTTCGCCGGAATCAACCTATCCCGGATTCCGTGATGCTGCGCTGGAAAACTTTCTCGGCGACCTTTACGGCAGATTTTTCAACGAGATCCGTTCCCGCAACGATCAGCTCAAGATCATGATGAGCCCCGCCACATTCTACCACGCCGGTAAAATGGATGATATGAAAGGTGCCTGGCTTGCCATGTTCAGCAAAGCTCACCCCGATATCCTTGCTCCGCAGGACTCCATTGGCTGCGGCTGCATTACGCTGGATAAACAAGTGGAGGCTTTGAAGATCTGGCGGAGTATCTGCGACGAAGCCAACATCGAATTCTGGAGCAATGTGGAAGTATTTGAGTGCTGTGCACCCTATATCGACGAAACATCACGCCGGATCGCCCCGCACGACCGGGTGGTGGCACAGATAAATAACGCTGCACCTTATGTAAGCAAATTCATCACTTGGGAACTGCTCTATTACGGCAACCCCATGTACCCGCGTTCAGGCGGCAAATTGAGTCCCCGCTGGTTTGGCGGCGCTGAAGTTGATTGAGAAAAGTTTGATCATGAAAAAACAACTTACTGTAATTGCGTCGGCTACTGCCATTTGCAGCAGTGCTGCTATACAACCGGCGGTGGCGATCCGTTTTGACGACAACCACACTGTTGAGCGATGGGAAGCTCTGGCAAGTGTTTTCCGGAAATATGACGCCCGGTTCAGCTGTTCCATTATCCCCATGTATGGGGAAGAAAAGGATCCCCAGTGGTGCCAAAAGATCTGTCAGCTGGAAAGCGAAGGCTTTGAAATCATGGATCACACCCCCCAGCACACCACGGTCACCGTGACATTGCCGGCGGATGATATTCGTTTGGAAATGCTGAAAAACGCTCCCTTTGTGGATCACATTTACAAAAATAAAATTTGTATAAAGTGTTATCCGGCAAACAGTACTTTCAGTCAGCCTTTTCAGGTGAAGATCTTTGATAAAAACAAAGTCGTTGCCACGAATAAAACGCCTTTCAAACTTGCCCGGCGGATGAATTTTGAAATCAACGGCAAATTCTATTTCCTGAACCGCACGAAGAAACCCGATGTGTTTGAATTGGTGACTCTTTGGGAAGAAGATAATGTGGCTTTGCCTGATGGCATAGTTACCGCCCGCCGCTGTTTGAAAGAACGCTTTGAACTTTCTGAAGGCGGATACGATTTTCTGATACAGTGCTCGCAGGAGGGCTTCCGCAAGATCGGACTTAAAAAGATGCCCCGTGTATGGATCCAGCCCGGCGGAAATTATCCCCACTTGGGTATAGAAAAGCTGATTGCGGCGTTGCGCAAATATAACTATATTTCCGCATCCCGCAGCCAGAATGAATCAATGAAAGGCTATCTTGATCCGGAGTTTGAAGATCGCAGATTTTCCATGCGTTGGGGCAACTTCAACCTTGAAAAACTCAAGTTTGAACCCCAGAAAACCCGCATTGCCGATACTCTTGCCTGCCGCAAAGTCGCTATCGGCTCCAGCCACATAACCCCGGCCCGGCGGGATGGCAAGCTCAAAGAGTATGTAGCTATGTATGAACTTTTGCTGCCCTGGCTCAAAGCAAATAACATCAAAGTTATGACTCAAGGCGAGCTTGCTGAACATCTGCGCGATACAAAAATTGACCCCAAAGAAAATATCATGCCTTCATTGGCAAAAGATATTGATGAAAACAACCGCCCCGATGGCTATATCTGGCGCCGGGGCTGCGGCTCGTGGGATAAACCTGCGGAAACGATTTCGCTTAAAGGCAAGGGTTGGCTTTTGAAAGTCAATGAGTTGTGCGGTTTGCCCAAATGCAGAGTAAGATTTGCTATGGAAGTTCAGGGCAGGGTACATGGTAAATTGACCATTCAACTGATCGATTCGCTGAAAAAGCCTTGTGGTAAGTTTGAATTGCCGTTAAATGAATTTTCCCAAGAGTGGAAATCTAAAGAAATGGAATTCGACATACCCAAAAATTGTGCCGCCTTGAACTTTGCCATAACTGCCGATAAACCGGCAAACTGCAAAGTACGCAAACTTGAGCTGCGGGGCAAATAATTTTACCCGGAAATCAATGATTCCAACGGGCTCTGAATTCTCTGGGACTCATAGCCCGTTTTTTATGGAATATCCGCGAAAAATAAAACTGATCTTTGAACCCTGCTGCTTCGGCACACTCCCGGATCGAAGCGCAGGGGTGTTTTTTCCAATAATCTTCGGCTGCACAAAGCCGTCTTTCGATCAAAAGATCCTTGAAACAGGTGTGGTATTTGTTGCGCAGAAATTGTGCCACGCTGGATATACTTTTGCCAAGCATTTTTGCTACATCTGTCAGGTAAACATCTTCCTGATAATGTTCGTCAATATACTTATCGATCGCCGATTTCAGCGGATCGGGGCGGAAAACCGCCAACTCCCTTGCCGCAATATAATCTATGAGCATCTGCAAAGTGCCGATAACTGACTGCAGGCGATCTTCTTCGAGCTTGGGCAGACTGAAAAATTTTTCCTGCAATTCTTTTTTCTGCGCTTCGGTTTTGCAATAGTTCAATGCACATGCCGGCAGCTGATCGCCGGTACGGAACTGCCCCACCATGAGAAAACCCGCCAGACGGTTGCCGATAACTACCGGCGCGATAACTTCCCGCAAACCGGCGTGGCACACATAAGATAAGGGCTGGCAGGTTTCGGTGACCCGTTCTCGCATGGCCTGGTCGATATCCTGACAATGTTCAAGATGACCGAGATCTTGCTGAATAAATTTGCAATAAGCTGTATTGGGCATTTCCTGCCCCCGGCGGATCGGCAGCCCGAAGCGGGAAAAAAACGTTACCCGCAGATCCAGCATCCCCGCAAAATGATCGAGCAATTTCTGCACATCGTCGTTCAGAAAAAGCTCCAGTATATTGTGTTTATCCATATTTTCCATCATTGATCCCTGTCCGGTAAAAACCTTCTTGCCCGGATTTTTTGCTCTTTAATTTAAAATACCATTTTATGGAGAATTTGCCAATTTTTTTGCAGAAAAAATCATATAATATATAAAAAAACTTGCTCCGCATAATACAAAGCAAGTTTTTTTAAGAAAGAATTTTTGCGGCAAACTTAAAATTTGCGGTATTTCCATGTCATGCGGCAATAGAATATAGCAGTTATGATCAATATTGCCGCAAGTACATAAAAAGGCATCCGGGCGGTGCTGGCGTCGGAAATAACCCCGGCGGCGATGGGCGCAAATACCGACATGCCGCCCACAATGGTTTCGTTGCCGGCGGCATAACGGGCGCTTTTTGTGTAGTTGGCAAGGGCGTGATAGGTCATGTTAAAGCAATATATGCCCGAAAAACACCCCAGCAGTACCGCTGCCAGCATATACGCCGTGCCGGACGAACAAAATGCAAAGATAAGCAGCGAAGCTATCGCTCCGCCAGCAGTCGCCAAGCCTCCCCACGGACGGAAGGGGAATTTGCGGACTTTCCAGCATGCCAGCGCCACCAGCGCCTGTACTATACTGACCAATGCCAGAATGAGCCCCTGGGTGGATGTGGGCAGTGCAATGATTTTTGTGGCATAGTCCGGCAGATATACCCTGATGGCGGCGATCACCAGATAGCCGCCGATCGCCAGAACCCAGGTGGCTTTCATCAAATCCGGCAGTTGGAGCGCATTGCTTTGGCATTGCCCCGCATCTGGAGTGGTTTGACTTTCTTCCCGGAGGCGCCCGGCAATGAACTTTTGCATAAAAATCAGACTTATCATTACCAGTATGACAATGGCAATGGTGATCATGTAGCAATATTTCCAGCCGTTGACCGGATCAAAAGCACCCCAGACCATGGCGGCGATCATAGGTCCGCAGCCCTGACCGAAGCTCCACGAAAAGGTGTATGTTGCCGCGCTGCGGGCAAAAGTTTCGGCAGATATTTCGACTTTTTCAAAAAGTTTTACGATCACCTGAAATGGCGTAAAGAATAATCCCGTACCCAACCCGCTGCCGATCAGATAAAAGTACTGCAGTTTGACCGAGGGCGTTATCAGCAAACCAACCACGGATCCCAGCAGGATAAACTGACTTATCAGCAGGATTTTGACCGCATTGTTTTTATTGGCAAATTTGCCGATAATAAAGGACGTTGCCGCATAGACCAACGCCCACATGGGCATGGTGGCTGTAACCGCCAGCGAAGACAACCCCGCATCCGCCATGCGTTTGGCGGTGATAAAGAAAAAGAGCCCCATGACCACATTGAGCAGTCCTGGCAGCAGATAAAACAGGTATTTCATAAATATCGCCTTCTGTATAATTAAAAAATCCGGATATCCTTGCGAATACCCGGATTTACGGATCTTATTTTCAGTTGCCGAATTCGATCTGGAATGCCAACTTGGCGTTGACTACGCTCTGGATACGTTCGATCAACAGTTCCGGCACCGCCACGTTGGTCTTGAAGACCGCCAGCGAGTTGCCGCTCTTGAGGCACTGGGGCGCGCGCAAGTCGATGATGTTGATGTTCTTTTCGCCCAGCATGCTGGCGATCTTGCCGATCACACCGGGTTCGTCGGCGTATTCAACAAACAAAACCACACCGGTTGGTTCCAGATAGAGTTTGTCAAAGTTGTTGATACGGGAAATCATCATATTGCTTTCGGTAATAGTACCGCGCACACTTACCTGTTTGAGTTCATCGCCGCCGGCGACCAGATCGATGGTCATGGATTCGCCGTACTGCTTGCTGTCGTCCACATCGCGGTTGATCAGTTTTACGCCGCGGCTTTCAAGGATTTTTTCTGCCGCCGCCGGCGCGGGCAAATCTTCACAGGATGCCGTGCAGATGGCCGCTTCGATGGGGGCGGTCATATATTTGGCAAACTGGGCCAGCTTGCCGTAGAAGCTCGTTTCGATGCGGGCGGGCTGCTGACCGGCAAGATATTTGTGGGCAACCAGAGTCAGAGCATAAGCCAGCTTCTGGTACTGGGGATCCAAGCCGTCGGGCAGCTCTTTGTTGACTACCCAGGTGGTGATGCCCTGTTCAAAGTAGGCAATGGTCTGTTCGGCAGAACGCTTGGCTGCCACAAAGTTCGCTTCGTGAGTGTTGGCACCAATGTGGGGCAGCATCAGATCCGCAACATCGGCAATGCTCTTTTCGCCGGCTTCATCTTTGGGATAAACGTCGTTGCAGTAGATGAGTTTTTTGGTGGCTTTGACTGCACGCAAGTCAGCTTCGTTGATGATACCGGCACGGGCACAGTTGATCAGCATGGCACCGGGCTTCATCATTTCAAAGAGCCGGGCATTGATCATGCCGCGGGTTTCATCATTTTCGGGTATGTGCAGCGAAATGTAATCGCTTTCAGCAAAAATGCGGTCGATGGTGGTCAGTTCCACACCCAGTTCTTTGGCGCGTTCGGCATTGAGCATGGGGTCAAAACCCAACACTTTGACTTCAAAACCGGCAAGGCGCTTGACCAGCAGCTGACCGATGTGACCCAAGCCGAGGATCCCCACAGTTTTGCCGGTGACTTCAGTACCCATAAACTTTTTCTTTTCCCACAAACCGGCGCGGGTGGAGATATCACCTGCGACCACATGGCGGCTGGCGGCAAGCATCATGGCGACCACTTCTTCGGCAACGCCGTTGCTGTTGGCGCCGGGGGTGTTCATTACATCAACATGCTTTTTGCGGGCATATTTGGTGTCGATGGTGTTGAAGCCGGCACCGGCACGCACCACGAGTTTCAGATTGGGCAGGGCATCGATTTCCGCGGGGGTGATTTTTTCGCTGCGGACGATCAGCACTTCGGCATCGCTGTTGGCGGCGATGAGATCAGCAAGGGCGGTTTCCGCATCTTGCACAACATTGTAACCTTTGGCAATCAGCAGTTCAGCGGCTGTCTTGTCCAGTTTGGTCGGGATCAATACTTTTTTCATAATCTCTTACTTAATCCTTGTTAGGTTGAAAAATAAAAAATACTGGTAATTAATTTACCACAATATTATTTATTTGCAAGAGTTAGAGAAAAAAATATCCATTTTTTATCTGTATAATACTGCAAAACAGCACAAATTTACTGCACTTATGACGTTTTACTGTGCTTTAGAGCGCTTTTTCCATGATATAATCATCCATAAAAAATCCCTGACCGATAGGTACTTTTACTGCCGCAGTGGTGATAAAACCGTTGCGTTTATAGGCTTTTATGGCACGTTCATTGTGTTTATTGACTGTCAGCAAAATGGCATCGAACCCCAGCTTTTTGCATTGCTCCCTGGCGTGATCGAGCATTTGCTGCCCAATGCCCAGACTGTGAAAAACGGGCAGAAGGTAGACTTTGTGCAGTTTGGCTTTGCCGGGCTCTTTGGGGTAGGCGGAGTAAGCTATGTAACCGGAGGGTTCGTTGTTGATGCGGAGGATCTCAAAATGCATACCTTCGGCAAGTTCTTTTGCCAGAACCTGTGGCGCGTACATCATTTCCATCATATAATCGATTTGATCCTGGCTTAATATACTGGCAAAAGTTTGCGGCCAGACTTTAAATGCTACACTGCGGAGAGTTTCCAGGGCGTCAACGGTCAGGAGTTCTTCAAATTCTATTTGCATGATAAGTTCACCTTTTTGCTGATTTCTTTGTATATTATAGCATAATATTTTTGCAAAATCAAGCATTTGTGATATAATAAGACAAACAAAGTGTTGAATGAGGTGTTTTTATGGCAGAAAACCGCGTTGCCGTAGTGGCAATAATCGTTGAAAATATGAATTCCGCCGCGGCGGTCAATGCCATATTGCATGAATTTGGCGAGTATATCATCGGCAGAATGGGTTTGCCTTACCGGGAACGCAAGATCAGCATAATCAATATTGTGCTGGATGCACCAACCGATAAGATCAACGCCATAGCCGGTAAGCTGGGCAGACTTGAGGGCGTGACCGCCAAAGCGGTCTGTTCGGCAGTTTGAAGTAAAATTATATATTGAATATTTATCCTGACGCTGAAAACTTCCAGATATGGAACTTTGAGGCAGAAGCATAATAATAAGTCATTATTTTGACCGTATTGCTGTCTACACGTCAGGAATACGGTCTTTTTGTTGAGTCAAAATTAAAAAAAATGAAAATGCCTTGAATGTTTTCGGAGCGATCTGCAAGCGGAGCGTTTTCCCCGGTTACTCTACGAGTAGCCGGAAAAAACTACCGCTCACATCTCATTCCCGAAAAATCATTCAATTCAAAATTCATTTTTTTCAATTTTAACTCTTGAGTAATTAAAAAAAATGTCAACATTTTTTCGATTTTAACTCTTTATTGTGAGATTTTACAATGGATTGCCGTGGATTGATTGAAAAACTTGATGCTGAAAAACAGCTTGGCTTTGCCGAATGGGTGACGCTTTTGAGTTCCTACACCCCTGCGGATCGGCTCTTTGCCGCTGAAAAGGCTGCGCTTATTGCTCAAAAACATTACGGCAGAAAGGTCTTTATCCGGGGCATTGTGGAATTTTCCAATGTTTGCAGCAACGATTGTTTTTATTGCGGCATCCGCAAAAGCAACACTTTGGTTCAACGCTACAATATGAGCGACGATTTGATCGTTGAGTGCTGCCGCACGGGGTGGCAAAATAATATCAAGACTTTTGTGCTGCAAAGCGGCGAAGTCGGCTGTTGTGCTGACCGGCTCGGCAATTTGGTGCGGCGTTTGAAAAGGGATTTCCCCGGCTGTGCGGTAACCTTGTCGCTGGGTGAATTGAGCATGACTGAATACAAACTTTTGCGTGAAGCCGGAGCTGACCGCTATCTTTTGCGGCACGAAACATCCGATGAAGAGCATTACCGGAAAATGCATCCGGAATATATGAGTTTAAGTAACCGTATGGAGTGTTTGCGGAATTTGAAAAGTTTGGGCTATCAGACCGGTTGCGGCATTATGACCGGGAGCCCGTTCCAAACACCCCAAACGCTGGCAAAAGATATGCTTTTTATGCACGGTTTGCAGCCGGAAATGGTGGGCATCGGGCCTTTTATACCTCACAAAGATACCCTCTTTGCCAGTTATCCGGCAGGCAGTGTGGAGCAAACTTTGATGCTTTTGAGCTTGACAAGGATCATGTTGGAAAAGGTCTTGCTCCCGGCAACTACGGCGTTGGGTTCGCTGAAATCCGGCGGGAGAGTGTTGGGCATCCAAGCCGGTGCCAATGTGATAATGCCCAATCTGACGCCCAAAGATGTGCAGAATAATTATCTCTTATACAACAACAAACTTTCGGCAGATAAGCCCCTGGCAGAGGCGGTCAAAGCTTTAAGCGAAGAATTGAACACTATCGGCTATGCTTTTGAGTTCAGCCGGGGCGATTGGAGTGAAAAAACATGTTGAAATTGGCTTTTTACGGTAAAGGCGGTATCGGTAAATCCACTACTGTCAGCAATATAGCTTATGCACTTGCGGAAAAAGGTCTGCAAGTTATGCAAATCGGCTGCGACCCCAAAGCGGACTCCACCATGTCGCACCTGGGGGGCAGACGCCCCACGCCGGTTTTGGAACTTATCCGCAAATACGGCGATGATTTTTCGTGGCAGGATATGGTGTTGTACGGCGAAAAAAATATCGCTTGCGTGGAAGCCGGCGGCCCGGTGCCCGGCATGGGCTGTGCGGGCAGGGGGATCATCAACGCTCTGGAAAAACTGGAAAGCAAAGGTGCTTACTCTGCGGTTAAGCCCGATGTGGTTTTGTACGATGTGCTGGGCGATGTGGTTTGCGGCGGCTTTGCCATGCCTATGCGTAATGGTTACGCTGATAAAGTATACATTATTACTTCCGGCGAAAACATGTCCATTTACGCTGCGGCAAATATCGCCATGGCGTTGAAGAATTTCCAGAGCCGCAACTATGCAGAGCTGGGCGGTTTTATCTTGAATTGCCGGGTCGTCAAAGATGAAGCCAATAAGGTTGCAGCCCTGGCAGAGGATTTTGATAGTCTGATCACCGGCATAATTCCCCGCAGCAGTTTGGTTGCCGAAGCTGAAGAAATGCAGAAAACTCTTTTGAGTGCTTATCCGGCAAGTGATATAGCCAAGGCTTACCGGTCGCTGGCAGAAAAGATCATGGAGCAGAACAATGCTTAAAAGTGTGGGAAAAAAAGTTGATGCTGAATTTTTTGCTCTGCCGGTAAAAGCGGCAAAGTTTCCGCAGCTTTTTGCTTCGGAGCTGGAGTTCAATGCTCCCACCCGGGGCATGTGGAACATTGTGCATACCGGGATGCTTATACCCCGATCCCACCAGATATTTGTCTGTGCTCAAGGTTGTTTGCGGGGTGTGATATTGACTGCCGCCGAGATGAACGCCATGGATCGCATGAGTTTTGTTACGGTCAAAGAAGGCGATCTCTTTGACGGCACGCTCGAAAGCAATGCAGTTGAAGGCATAAGTGCTATTCTTGAGGAAATGAGTGTAAAGCCCCAAGCGGTATTGGTCTTTTTAAGCTGTATACAGCTTTTTGCCGGATGCGATACCCAAGCTATTTACGATGAATTGCAAAAGCGTTTTCCCGCAATCGACTTTGTGGAGTGTTTGATGCACCCCACTATGCGGAAATCGGGCTTGACACCGGATGCCTTTATGCGTAAACAGCTCTATGCACCTTTGCGTGAAAACGCTGTGGCGGATAATAAAAGCATAAATATTATCGGCAACGACCGGGTAACGGCAGAAACCAGCGAATTGATAATTATGCTCAAAAATAATGGTTTCAAGGTCAAAGATATAGCTGCGTGCCAGAATTATGACGAATATTTATCTATGAGTGAAAGTTTCTGCAATATATCTTATTACCCCACGGCAAAAGCGGGCAATGAGTTTTTGTGTCAGCGGCTGCGGCGGAAATTTTTGCATTTGCCTTTAAGTTACAGTTTTGAAGAAATCGCGGAAAACTACCGGATTTTAAGCGAAGAATTGAATATAAAATCGGATTTTTCTCAAGCCGAAAGCGAAGCCCGCAGAACGTTGGCTGAAGCCCGCAAGGTCATTGGCTCTATGCCCATAGCCATAGATTATACGGCAACTTTGCGGAACCTCTCGCTGGCAAGGTTGCTTCTGGAGCATGACTTTAATGTAAAACGCATTTACAGCGATGTGGTTATTCCGGAAGAAAAAGCGGACTTTGAGTGGCTGCAAAGCCATTACCCCGAACTTTTGATTTCTCCCACACTGCACCCGGCAATGCGGTTTGCGGTCAAAACACCCGGTTCCGGCGATGAATACCTTGCCATCGGGCAGAAAGCGGCTTGTTTTACCGGCAGTCGGCATTTGGTGAATATCGTTTCCGGCGGCGGCTGGTACGGTTTTGACGGCATAACGCAAATGTGCAAGGCTATGGTGAACGCTAAAAACACTTTGAGCGATACGGAAAAAGTTATCCAGCTTAAAGGATGGGGGTGCGAAAGCTGTTTATGAATAATAATTACGCAAAAATCATCTCCTGTTATGCGGCAGATACTGCGGGCGTTTGTTCAGCACTTTTTGAGCTGGGCGGCATGACCATTGTGCACGATGCATCCGGCTGCAACTCCACTTATGCCACCCATGATGAACCCCGCTGGTTCAATGCGGAAAGCATGGTCTATATATCAGCATTGACCGAATTGGATATGGTTTGCGGCAACGATGATAAATTTATTGACGACGTGGTTCGTTCTGCCGTAACGCTTCAGCCCGAATTTATAGCATTATGCAATTCGCCCATACCTTTGATGGTGGGTACAGATATGCGTGCTGTTGCTTGCTCAATCGAAGCACAAACCAACATACCATGTTTTGCTGTGCCTACTTCGGGTATGGAGCATTATCATGTCGGGGCGGCCAAGGCGTGGGAACTTCTGGCAGAGCGGTTTCTGCCGGAAAAAGCTGAAAAGATCATTCCGCAAAGTGTGAATATACTGGGGGCTACCCCGCTGGATTTCTCCATCAACGGCAATGTGGAAAGTATTGTAGAGTTTTTGAAAAAAAGTGATTACAAAGTGCTTGCTTCCTGGGCGATGAATAATACACTTGAGGAGTTGAGCAATTCGGTCAATGCCGAAGTAAATCTGGTGATCGCCAACAGCGGTTTGCCGCTGGCTCAATACATGTATAAAAAATACAATATACCCTTTGTTTGCGGCGTGCCGGTTGGTAAATCGGCGGCAAATGATTTGCTTGAAGAGTTGGCACATGTCCGGCAGAGTAAAGTAAATTCTTACTGGTCAGCGTGCCGGGAGAGTTGCGAAAATGCTCAATGCGTGATCATTGGCGAAAGCGTATATTCCGGCACTCTTGCCAAGGCGTTGGAGAGCGAACTGGGTGTAAGCTGCCGCATCATTGACCCATTGGCAGGGGATAAAAAGTTGTTGACTTGCGGTGATAAAGCTGTCGGGCAGGAAAAACTTATTGCCGGAGAGTTTGCTCAAGCCGATTTGATCGTTTGCGACAATATGTATCTACCCATTGTCCCCCCCGGCAAAAAATATATAGCATTGCCCCACGAAGCCTTTTCCGGGCGGTGCTATCATAAAGCAAGATTGAATTTGATTGATAAATATATAGATTGGAAGAGTTTGATATGCAGAAAATAGCAATTTACGGCAAGGGCGGTATCGGCAAATCCACCGTTACCAGCAATCTGGCAGCAGCTTTGGCAACGCTGGGCAAACGGGTCATCCAGATCGGCTGCGACCCCAAAGCGGACTCCACAGTAAATCTGCTGGGGGGCGAACCTTTGACGCCGGTAATGAATTTTATAAGAGATTTCGACCGGGAGCCGGAAACGATCGGAGAGATCAGCAAAGTTGGTTTCGGCAACATTTTATGCATCGAAACCGGCGGCCCCACTCCGGGGCTGGGCTGTGCGGGCAGGGGCATTATTACCACTTTCAGCTTGCTGGAAGAGCTGGAACTTTTTGAAACATATCAGCCCGACTTTGTTTTGTACGATGTGCTGGGCGATGTGGTTTGCGGCGGATTTGCCGCCCCCATCCGGGAGGGGTATGCCGAGAAAGTGTTGATCGTGACTTCCGGCGAAAAAATGGCACTTTATGCTGCTAATAATATCAACAATGCTGTAAAAAACTTTGCCGACCGCAACTATGCCGCTGTGCGGGGTATAGTAATGAATCGCCGTGCTGTGGAAAATGAGGAAGAAAAAGTCCGCAAGTTTGCCGACGATAATAACTTGGAGATCGTTGCCGATATACCCCGCTCCAACGATATAATCCATTATGAAGATATGGGCAAAACAGTGATCGAAGGCAATAAAGATCTGCCGGTGAGCCAGAAATTTCTGGCATTGGCTCAAATGCTTATCGACGAAGGTGAATCATGAGTAATACAGCTTTTTACATAACAGCCAAAAATTTGGCTGAATTGGGAAAAAACAATATCCCTTCAGAATTATTATCCGGCAAAAATCTGGTTTACAGTTCTCCGGCAACTCTGGCGTTCAACTCCCCCGGGGCTCAAGGTTTCGGGGTCAAGCGGGCGGGGCTGGCGGTTCCGGAAAGTGTGATGCTTTTAGTGTCGCCGGGGTGCTGCGGCAGAAATACCGCTGCATTGGGCCGCGACCGGAAGTATGCCGACAGATTCTACTATCTTCTGCAGGACGATACTGATATTGTTACCGGCCGCCACTTGAACCGCATACCCGAAGCGGTCAAAGAGATTTGTTCCAGCCGCCCGGTGCCGCCCAAAGCGGTGATGATCTGCATAACATGTGTGGATGCTTTGCTGGGGACGGATATGGAGCGGGTCTGCCGCAAGTGTTCGGAAGCTGCCGGAGTACCGGTGGTACCCTGTTACATGTATGCGTTGACCCGGGAAGGGCGGCTGCCGCCTATGGCATCGGTGCGGCGGAGCGTTTACAGTTTATTGAAAAAACGCCCCAAAAAGAGCAATGCCTGCAACCTGTTGGGTTACTTTTCTCCGTTGGCTGATGAGTGCGAACTATATAAACTTTTGCAGAGTGTGGGGGTAAAAAACATCCGGGAGTTATCCCGTATGCAGAGCTTTGAAGAGTACGAACTTATGGCAGAAGCCAACTTTAATCTGGTACTCAATAGCGAAGCGAGATATGCTGCGCAGGATATGAGCAAAAAATTGGAGATACCCTTTATTGAGCTTAATAATCTCCACCGGATAGATAAGATCCACGCTCAATATATGGCGTTGGCTCAAGCGTTGAATGTTACACTCGACGATGAAAAGTTTTATTCGGAAAGTGCCAAAATAATCAAAAACTTCAAAGACAAGTTCGGTAATTTGCGTTTTGCCGTGGGTGAATGGCTCAATGCCGACAGTTTTGAGCTGGCTCTCTCGCTGGCGGAAATGGGCTTGCAAGTAAATGAAATTTACGGAACCATTGGCGAAAGCAACTTTGTTTACTTGAAGAAACTGGCTGCTATTTCGCCTGCAACCAAAGTTTACAGCAATTTGTCGCCCACCATGCTTTATTATGATAAGAGAGAGGCAAAAATCGATTTTGCCATCGGGCAGGATGCCATGTATTATCATGCCGACAAGCCGGGGATCAAATGGAACTCCGAAGTGCGGCAGTTTGGCTATCAGGCGGTCAATGATTTATTTTCTGCCATCGGGGAGGTTCTGCAATGAAAAGTCTTTTGAAATATCTTTCGCCCTTTGCACCCGATCTGGCGGGGGCGGTTTCGGTGTTGTTCGAGCTTGATGGCGTGATCGTGATTTGCGATGCCGGGGGCTGCACCGGCAATATTTGCGGCTTTGACGAGCCGCGCTGGTTCACGCACAAAAGTGCTTTGTTCAGTGCCGGTTTGCGGGATATGGATGCCATTCTGGGGCGGGATCGGATGTTGGCAGATAAACTTATTGCCGCGGCAAAAATCAGCAGCCGCAAATTTATGGCGGTAATCGGTTCGCCGGTACCGGCAGTGATCGCCACCGATTTTCCTGCCTTGCAGAGAATGTGCCAAAAGGCGTTGGATATACCGGTCATGGCGTTGGAGGCAAGCGGCACAAAGTATTACGAAGTTGGAGCGGCTCAATCCTACATTACTTTATTCAAAACCTTTGCTGTGGAAGCTCTTCCGGTTAAATCAGGTACGATCGGGGTGCTGGGTGCCACACCGCTGGATTACAGCACCCTTGAGGCGGCAAAGGTCATCAGAAAACATTTGACAGGCGATGTGCGTATTTACGGTATGGGTGGAACTTTAGACGATGTGGCAAAGGCTTCGGAAGTTGAAAAAAATATCGTGGTATCGCCCGCCGGATTGAAAGCTGCGGAATATTTGAAAAAATCTTTCAACACACCATACGAAATCGCAGCTCCCGGCATTGCCGATGAGCTTGAAATTGGCGATCTATCCGGCAAAAGAGTGTTGATAGTCCACCAGAACTTTGCGGCGTTGGAGCTGAAAAAACGCATATTAAAAGAATATCCGGATGCGGAAGTTGCGACCGGCAGTTTCTTTAATGCAGTAAGCAAAGATGCTGATTTCAAGTTCAACAGCGAAGAAGATTTCCGCAAAGTTTTTGCTGAAAACAGCTTTGATGTGGTCTATGCCGACCGTGCATTTGAGCGGATCGTGCATAATATATATAAAGGCAGTTGGGTGGATTTCCCTCACTTTGCGGTTTCCGGAAAACTGCTTGAGGAGCTTTGAATGGCAAATTTGGTCAAAAGCATTATATACAATATTTACGGCGTGGTGCAGGGCGTGGGGTTCCGCCCCTTTGTTCACCGCATTGCTTTGGCGCACCGCATTACCGGCAAAGTTATCAACCGCGGCAGTTTCGTGGAGGTAGTGGCTCAAGGCAGTGATGAGGATTTGCAGAATTTCCGCAACGCTTTGGCTGCTGAAGCTCCGGAGCGGGCAAATATTGTTGATATAAAAGAACAAGTTGTTGAACTTGAAGTTTTTGAAGAATTTTCCATATTGGAAAGCCAAGCGGATAAAGGGGCAATATTTATACCGCCTGATATTGCAACTTGTCACCAGTGCCGCAAAGAGCTGTTTGACCCCGCTGACCGGCGCTATTTGCACAGTTTTATAAACTGCACGGCTTGCGGTCCCCGTTTGACCATTCTGGAGGCGTTGCCTTACGACCGGGAACGGACGAGCATGAAACATTTCCCCATGTGTCAGGCGTGCGAAAAAGAGTATTACTCCCTTGCCAGCCGCCGTTATGATGCCCAGCCGGTTTGCTGCAATGATTGCGGCCCGGAAGTCTATATATTGGGGTCGAATCTGCGGGGAGGTACAGCCATTACCGAGTGCCGGAAGCTCCTTATGCAAGGCAAAATAGCTGCAATCAAAGGTATCGGCGGATTTCACCTGGCTTGCGATGGCAGGAATATTGAAGCCGTGAACCGTTTGCGGGAACTCAAACACCGCCCACGCAAGCCTTTTGCGGTGATGATGAACAATGTTGATACGGTAAGAAAAGAGTGTATTTTAAGCGAAAAAGCTCTTTCATGGCTGGATGGCTGCGAAAAACCGATCTTGCTGTTGGCAAAAAAAAGCGATTGCACATTGCCGGATATTCTTGCTCCCGGCAATCCCACGCTGGGAGTGATGCTGCCTTATGCACCATTGCAGATGCTGCTTTTTGATTACCCCGACGGTGTGGAATTTACTGATACATTAGTTATGACCAGCGGCAATGTATCCGGTGCCCCCATCTGCCGAACCGAAGAGGATGCTTGGCAGGAGATCAGCAGTTTTTGCGATATTATACTTTCTCACAACCGGGATATACGGTTGCGTGCCGACGATTCAGTGATGCGGCTTTATAATAACGAGCCTTACATGATCCGCCGCTCCCGGGGTTTTGCTCCGCTGCCGATCAAGGTTGATTTGCCGCTTAAAGGCGAAGTGCTGGCGATCGGCGGCGAGCTGAAAAATGCTTTCTGCATCGCCAAAGATCAACTTTTTTACATAGCCCCCCATATTGGAGATATGGAAGATGTTCGCAGCAACGAGGCTTTGAAAGATTCAGTCAAGCTCTTTTCGGAGTTGTTGGAATGCAAGGTGGATAGAACCATCTCGGATATGCATCCGGGGTATCACACCACTGGCATTGCCGGAGAGTTGAGCAGTAATGTACTGAAAATCCAGCACCACTATGCCCATATATTGAGCTGTATGGCAGAAAATAATTACCTTGAACCGGTTATCGGAGTTGCTATGGATGGTACCGGCTACGGCAGTGACGGCACGATCTGGGGAGGGGAAATATTGCTTGCTTCTCCGGATAAGTTTGAGCGGTTTACGCATATAGCACCTTTCCCGCAAGCCGGGGGCGACGCTGCCAGCCGGGAAGGGTGGCGGATCGCAGTGGGTTTGTTGGAAAAGTATCTGCCGGAGCAAGCGGGCAAGTATGCAGAAAAACTTGATTTGTGTTCTTCTGTGGAATACAAAATGCTTTCGGCAATGATAAAAAACAATATCAATACCGTTGTCAGTACCAGTGTCGGCAGATTGTTTGACGGCGTAAGTGCCCTGTTGGGCATCGCCCGCAATTCCACCTTTGAAGGCGATGCAGCTATGAGCTTGGAGTTTGCCGCCCAAAGGTGGTATGAAGCAAACAAAGATGATCTGCCAGGTATTGATAGCTCTTTTGCAGAAAAAGGTATTATGGCAACCGATGAACTTTTTATCCGGTTGGCAAATGAGCGTATAAAAGGCGTGGATGTGGGATTTCTGGCATACAGCTTCCACAAACTTTTGGCGGATATGATCACAGCAAGCTGTGTGCAGGCAAGAAGTTTAAGCAATGTGAATGTGTGTGCATTATCCGGCGGGAGTTTCCAGAATATGCTTTTACTGGATTTGTGCCGGGAAAAACTCTTGAAGAATGGTTTCAGGGTCTTGCTCCACAAGCTGGTACCCGCCAATGATGGCGGTATATCGCTGGGGCAGGCTCTTTATGGAGTTTATAATATAAAACAGTTTTAATATAAAGGAATTATGTTATGTGTGTAGGTCTTTCTGCTAAAGTTGTGTCGGTCAATAAAGATACCGCTTTAGTTGATGCTTCCGGTGCCCGCCGGGAAGTTTCTGCTGAACTGCTGGACGATTTGGAGCCCGGCGACTATGTGATGGTTCACGCCGGAGTGGCAATAGCTAAAATAACTCCGGAAGATGAGGAGTAAGTTTATGAGCGATCACCAATCATTGTTAAGCAATTACTCCGGCAGACCCTTGCGGATAATGGAGGTTTGCGGCACCCATACCCACGAGATTTTCCGCTTGGGCATCCGGTCGCTTTTGAGCAAAAATATTGAGCTTATCTCCGGGCCCGGCTGTCCGGTTTGCGTTACTCCCCCCGGGTACATCGACAGTGCCGTTGAGCTGGCTCTGAAGCACCACGCTGTGATCGCCACCTTTGGCGACCTGATCCGGGTGCCCGGTTCCGAAATGAGCTTGGCACAGGCCCGAAGTTTGGGGGCGAAACTCAAAACGGTTTATTCGCCGTTGGATGCGGTGGACTTTGCGGCAGATAATCCGGAGAAAGAGGTGGTTTTTCTGGCGGTGGGGTTTGAAACCACCACCCCATCTGCTTGCATAGCTGTAAAGCGGGCGGCGGCATTGGGTATAAAAAACTTTTCTCTCCTGACTGCCAACAAAACCATGCCCCAGGCATATAAGGCTCTGCAAGGTTCGGCGGATGCGTTTCTTTATCCCGGGCATGTTCACGCCATTATCGGCACCGAACTTTGTGAAGAACTCAAAAACGATTACGGTGTATCCGGTGTGGTTGCCGGATTTACTGCCGAAGCGGTGATAAAAGCATTGGGTATGATCGTAGAATACGCTCAAAGCGGCGAACCTTTTTGCGATAACGCTTATACTTCGGTAGTAAAAGCGGGTGGCAATGTGGCGGCTCAACAACTGGTCAACAGCATGATGGAGCCTTGCGATTGCGTCTGGCGCGGTCTGGGCGAAATCAAAGGTTCGGGCATGAAACTCAAAAGCCAATGGAGCGAATTTGATGCCGTTGCCAAGTTCTCTCTGACGCCCGATGACGGCAAATGCAATCCCATCTGCCGCTGCGGCGAAGTCTTGAAGGGTATTTGCAAACCGTGCGACTGCCCGCTCTTCGGCAAAGTCTGTACGCCCATAAATCCGGTGGGGGCATGTATGGTTTCCGGCGAAGGAGCATGTTCGGCTTTTTATCAATACGGTCAATAAATCAGGTGTTATTATGGAAAAATTTATTACTTTAGCTCACGGTTCCGGCGGTCGGCAGACTTCCGAACTTATCGGGTCTATATTCAAAAAACATTTTGCCAACGAGCTTTTTACCCCCGATGATGCGGCGGTCCTGCCGGTAAAAGCTGACCTTATCGCCATGTCTACTGACGGCTTTGTAGTTTCGCCGTGGCGTTTTGCCGGCGGCAACATCGGCAAATTGAGTATTTGCGGTACGGTCAACGATATAGCATGTATGGGGGCGATCCCCAAATATATAACCTGTGCATTTATTATTGAAGAAGGGTTCCCGGTAGCCGACTTGGAGGAAATCGCCGCCGCTATGGCAAAAACTGCCGCCGAAGCGGGTGTCAAAATCGTTGCCGGTGATACCAAAGTTGTGGGCAAAGGTCAGGTGGATAAAGTCTTTATCACTACTGCCGGGGTAGGGGAGCAGATCCCCGGAGTCCGTACTTCCGGAGCCATTGCTCAAGTGGGCGATGCGGTGATCGTTTCCGGCGATGTGGGGCGGCACGGCTGCACCATTTTGCTGGAGCGTGACGAGTTCGGCATTGATGCTGATGTAACAAGCGACTGCGCTCCGCTGGGCAAAACTGTGGAAGCGATCTTGAGCGTCAGCAAAGATATACATGTGATCCGCGATGCCACCCGGGGCGGCGTGGGCACGGTATTGTACGAAATTTGCGATCAGAGCCAAATCGGTATAAATATCAAAGCCGCCGATATTCCGGTGGCTGATCCGGTAAAAGGTGTGTGCGGAATGTTGGGGCTTGACCCCTTGTATCTGGCGTGTGAAGGCCGATTGGTCATCTTTGCCCCGCAAGGAGTTGCCAATGATATAGTCAAAGCACTCCACTCCATGCCGTACAGCACCAACGCTGCCATTATTGGCGAAGTAACGGAGAATGCCGGCAAAGTTACCATCGAACAACCCTTTGGCGGCAAAACCATATTGCCCCAGCCCACGGGGGAACTGCTGCCGCGGATCTGCTGAAATATTGGGCTTTTTCTGCCGGAAAACTTTTTTTTATTAAAAAAAGAGTTTGTGCTTGCGGTAAGCGGCTTTTTGGGCTATATTATAGTGTCTGTTCTGTCTTTTATCCGGACTGGGGCAGAAAATACACTTTGTTCGGGGTGTTTCCGGCAAAGATAGTATGAAAGTTGTTTGAATTTTTTTGGTGACTTATGAGTGGCAAATTGGCAATACAATGTCCGCAGAACAAGCTTTTTGACGCGGCGGTGCAAGTGATCAAAACTATCCGCGAGCGGGGCTTTGATATATACATCGTCGGCGGCGCGGTGCGGGATCTGGTGTTAAACAGATTGCCAGACGATATAGACATGGTAACGACCGCGCACCCGGAGGATATAAAAAATATTTTTCCGGATGCGGAAATGGTCGGAGCGTGCTTCGGCGTGGTGCTGGTCAAGTATAACGGATCGGTTTTTGAGCTTGCCACTTGCCGCGAAGAGAGATTGTACAGCGATGGCAGACGCCCCGATGAAGTGCGTTTTACCACCGATTTCCGGCAGGATGTCCTGCGGCGGGATTTTACGGTCAACGCCATGCTGTACGATCCATTGAGCGGTGAAGTTATCGACTATGTGGGAGGTTTGCCGGATCTGCGCAACCGGGTGATCCGGGCGATCGGCAACGCAGCGGGGCGTTTCAGCGAAGATTATTTGCGGATGCTCCGGGCGGTCAGATTTGCTGCCAGGCTGGATTTTCAGATCCACCCCGAGGCATGGCAGGCGATCTGCAATATGGCGAATAAAACCGCTTTGATCGCCGCCGAGCGGGTGCGCTGCGAGTTGGAGAGTATGCTTACCGGCAGCGATCCGGCACGGGCGATGGAGCTTTTGAAAGCCAGCCGGATACTCAAGTTGTGGCTGCCGGAAGTCGATGCGCTTGCCGGTGTGGCACAGCACCCGGTATATCACCCCGAAGGGGATGTGTGGCAGCACACGATGCTGATGCTGAAAAATGCCGCCAAGCCGTGCAGTGTGGAATTTGCCTGGAGCATATTGCTGCACGATATTGGCAAAAAGCCGACTTTTGAGTTGGACAAAGATAATATACCGCACTTTTACGGGCATGAGGCTTGCGGTGCGGAAATGATCGGTGCCATAGCTCAAAGATTGCGTTTTTCGCGGGAGCTGACTGATACGGTGGAACACGCGGTACGCTGGCACATGCGCTTTGCTTCGGTTATGGAAATGCGGGAAGCCAAGCTGAAACGCCTGATGGCAGAAAAATATTTTGCTATGGAGCTGGAACTGCATAAATTGGATTGTCAATGCTCCAACGGCTTGACTGCCACCTGTGAGTTTTTGCGTCAGAAACTCAAAAAAATGGAAAACTGCAAATTGCCGCCGCCATTGTTGAACGGCAGGGATTTGATAAAAATGGGGCTTGTCCCCGGCAGAGAGTTCAAAGAGATACTCAATGCAGTTATGGATGCACAGCTGGAAAAACGCTTGAACAGCAAAAACGGGGCTGTGGAGTGGGTGAAAAAGAATTTTTTGCGCTGATCTGACAGAGTATCGCAAATAAAAATAAAATTTTTCTATAAACAGGAAGTGGAATATGAGCAATAAAAACATTATCGGAGCTGCGGAAGATTATGTAAATCCCGCAGTATTGAAAAGTTTGCAGCTTGAACGTTTGCAGAAGATCGTCAAACACACCTATGACAATGTGGAAGTTTTTCGCAACCGTATGCAGGAAAAAGGCCTTACGCCTGATTGCGTAAAGAGTCTGGATGATCTTGCCAAACTGCCGTTTACCAACAAAACCGATTTGCGCGACTATTACCCCTTTGGTTTGTTTGCCACTCCTATGAGCGAAGTGGTGCGTCTGCACGCTTCCAGCGGTACTACCGGTAAACCTATTGTGGTGGGGTATACCAAAAACGATATCGAATTGTGGGCAGATGTGATGAAACGGGCTTTTCAGAGCTGCGGTTTGAACAATAACGATGTTATTCAGGTTTCTTACGGTTACGGTCTGTTCACCGGCGGTTTGGGCGCACACTACGGTACTGAAGCATTGGGCGCCACAGTGGTCCCCACTTCCGGCGGCAACACCCAGCGTCAGCTTATGGTCATGCAGGACTTCGGGGTAACGGCGATCTGCTGTACCCCCAGCTACTTCAACTTTTTGGTCGAAAAAGCTGCCGAAGACAAAATCAATATGCGTGAACTGCCCCTCAAGGTCGGTATTTTCGGCGCCGAACCCTGGACCGATGCCATGCGCAAACAAATGCAAGCCAATACCGGTATTGAACCATACGATATTTACGGTTTGAGCGAAATCATCGGCCCCGGTGTGGCTTTCGAATGCAGCGAACATAATGGGTTGCATATCTTTGAAGACCACTTCTATCCGGAAATCGTGGATCCGGATACCGGCGAAGTTCTGCCCGACGGGGCTTTCGGGGAATTGGTCATTACCACTTTGACCAAAGAAGCGTTCCCCATGATCCGTTACCGCACCCATGACCTGACCCGGATCATTTCCGAACCCTGTGCCTGCGGCAGGACTATCCGCCGGATAGACCGCATTGCCAGCCGCTGCGATGATATGATGATCATTCGCGGGGTGAACGTCTTTCCTTCCCAGATCGAAGCGGCGCTGCTTTCGGTGGATGGCACCATGCCCCACTATCACATAGTGCTTTATACCGAAAGAGGTATGGACAATATCGAAGTGGATGTGGAAGTCAGCGAAAAAGTATTTTCCGACAAAGTCAGTATTATGGAAGAATTGCAGAAAAAACTCTCTGCCGCTATCGAACACACCATCGGTTTGCGGGTCAAAGTCAAACTGGTCGCCCCCCAGACGATCCAGCGCAGCGAAGGCGAGGCCAAACGGGTGATCGACCGCAGAGAACGGGTTTGAGCTGCTGAAAAATTCAGGTGTCGATTATGATCAAATATTTGAGTGTTGCATGTTTAACGGTTTTGACTATGGCTGTTGCCGCGCCGCAGAAGGCTGCAGCAGCGCCTATTGAGATCAGTAAGTCTGCTCAACAAAGCTATGTGCAGCCTACGCTGCAGATAAAATCCATGCATGGCGATAAAGAGATTTGTGAACCGTTTTACCGTTACCTTGCCACTTGCGGGTGGTTCCGGGTGGTCAATGGCCAGGCCGATTATACGCTGGAATTTACCGGCGGCGACGGTCGAATTCTTATGCAGCTTGCTTTTGGCGGCAATCCGGTTTTGCGCAAAAGCATAACTTACTCCGGCGACAGCCGCCGTGCCGCAGCGCGGGCGGTGGATGAACTTATCAACGAGCGTTTCAAAAAACGTTTGTGCGACAGCCAGCTGGTGTTTACTGCCGAAACCCGCCGCGGACTCAAAGAGGTATTTGTCTGCGATACCGATGGCGGCAATGTGCGCAAAGTTACCCAATTTGCCAACAGCTGTGTGGAACCATCTTGGATGCCCGATGGCAAATCGGTCGTTTACACCCGTTATTCATCATCGGGTACGGATTTGTGCGAAACTATGCTCAATCCGTGGAGAACCCGCCGTTTGACCCGTTTCCCGGGGATGAACGTGGGCGCTTCGGTGCATCCCTCCGGCGAATTTCTGGCTATGATCATGAGTATCGACCGGCAGGTGGAGCTTTATGTAAAAGCTTTGAACGGCCGTGAACGCCGCCGTCTGACCCGGAGCAAAGCGGTGGAAGCGTCGCCATGCTGGCACCCTGACGGGCAGACAGTCTGTTATGTATCTGACCGCAGCGGCAGACCGGCGCTTTATCTGATCAACGCCAACGGTGGTCAAGCCCGCCGCTTGCCGACTGTGGGCAGCGAAGCGGTAACTCCGTCGTGGGCGCCGGATGGCAAGCTGGCGTATTCCGCAAAAATCGGCGGCAGTTATAAAATTGCGATCTACGACCCCAATGGTGTGGATACCGGAGTGATCAAAAATCTGCCTGCCGGGGATTGGGAAGCACCGGCATGGGCGCCGGATTCACGGCATCTGGCGGCATCACGCAGAGTAGGGCGGCGTACAGAAATATATGTTGTGGACAGCAAGACCGGCAGCTCCCGCAAGCTTTTGAATTTCAATTATTCGCAAACTTCGCCTGACTGGTCGCCTATCCGCCGGGATTGATGATAAAGAGAGAGTTTTCAGTATATATGAGTTCGTATAAAGAAGCATGTGAATGGTTGTTTAATCTGCACCGTTTCGGCATTAAACTGGGGTTGGATCAAACCCGTCAACTGGTCGATCTTTGCGGCGTAGACGATGCCAAATTGCGTTTTATACATATTGCCGGCACCAATGGCAAAGGCTCCACCGGCGCAATGCTGGAAAGGTGTTTGCGCGCCAACGGGTTCAAAACCGGGTTTTACTCTTCGCCCCATCTGGTAACCGCGTGTGAACGCATCCGGATCGATGGCGAAGCCGTGAGCGAAAAAGATTTTCTGGCGGCAGTTGATGTGGTGGCCAAAGCTGTGGAAGTCATGCGTTCGCGGGATATGCTGATAACTTACTTTGAAGCTATAACCGCTATGGCGCTGTGGATCTTTCAGAAACATAAGTGCGATTATATCGTTTGGGAAACCGGCATGGGCGGCAGACTTGATGCCACCAATATCGTGCAGCCGGAGATCAGCGTTATAACCAATATAGCGCTGGATCACGAAAAGTTCCTCGGCAGCGATCTGCCGTCTATTGCCAGCGAAAAAGCCGGGATCGTAAAAGCCAATACTCCGGTGGTTACCGGGTTTATGGAGCTTGAAGCCGAAGAAGTCATACGCAAAAAAGCCGTTGAACTCGCTGCTCCTTACTTCCGGGCAGCGGAAGTTGCTCCGCTGGATGAGGATTTTCCGGCAGAAATAGCGGCCAATCATCAGAAGTTTGTTTGCAAAAACGAGATTATCGAGCTGCAGCTCAATGGCTTGATGCAGCGCCGCAATGCCCAGCTGGTCATAGCGGTGCTGTCGGTTTTGGGCTTTTGGAACAAAACCAGTCAGCAGGCTTTGGCAAAGACCCGCTGGCCGGGACGTATTGAATTTTTGCGCAATGGGTGCTTTTTGCTCGATGGCGGTCATAACCCCCATGGTCTGCAATCTCTGGCAGATACGCTTAAAGCACTCTATCCGGGCAAGAAATTTGATTGGATATTCGGCGCTTTTGCCGATAAAGATTTTGCCGGCGGTCTGGAGATCATCGCTCCGCTGGCAAAAAGTTTGACCGCTGCCGGATTTGCTGAAGAGTCGCGGCTTTCGGCTGCCCCGGGAGAGATTTGCCGCGTGGCAGCAGAGCTGGGGATAAACGATTGCCGGCAGACTGATGATCTGAAGAAATATCTTGAACAGGTTTGTTCAAATCATAAGGCAGGCGATTTGCCGACAGTAATAGCCGGATCGCTGTATCTTGCCGGAGAGGTGCTGGAGGCGATCGCCCCGGCCGATCATGTTTCGGCATTGTAAAAATAATATGTAAACAGGATTGTTATGGGCAATAATTTTACAGTAATGACCAATATGAACACCGTAGGCAAAAACGACGGTGCAATGCTTCTGACTTTGCGCAATGTGTCGCTTTTTCCTTATGTTCTGACCCCGGTTTTTGTGGATGAACCGCAAGTTGTGGAACGGATGCGCAAAGCAAACGAGGGCAATCGGCTGGTAGCATTTTTTCAGGAGATCGGCGATGATTTTCCGGAATTTGTCAACCGGCATCCGGATTGCCGTATCCGGACGGTGCGCTGGCAGGATAAGGAACTGTCGGCGGTGGGCTGCCGGGCGCGTATCGTTAAATTGATGATCTTTCCGGATGGTACGGCAAGGGTGCTGCTGCGCAGTCTGGCGCGGTGCGAATTCCGGACGCCGCTCAAGGTGGAAGAGCCATCGTATTTCCCGCTGCTGGAAGATAAAATGCCCGACCCGGTGGTTTTGGACGCAATGGTGTCCGAAGCGGTCAAACAGTTTCAGGGTATTGCCGGATTTATCCATAACTTTCCGGATGAGTTGCGGCAGGGGGTGATCAATCTGACCAGCCCGGTAAGGATCGCAGATCTGATCGCGGATTCTTTAAGCTTGCTGCCAACGGAAAAGATCTGGCTGCTGCAAGCGCTGAATGTGGAAGAACGGCTGACATTTCTGCTGGAACTTTTGAACCGCGAACTGGAGGTCATGCAGCTGGGGGCGCGTATCCAGAACGAAGTTCATCAGAATTTGTCCCAAAATCAGCGGGAATACTTTTTGCGCGAACAGTTGCGGGTGATCAAAGATGAGCTTAAAGAAGACTCCCGCAACCCGGATATCATCGATATAGAAAACCGTTTGGCGGAGCTTACTTTGCCGGAAAAGGTGGAAGCCACCGTCCGCAAGGAACTCTCCCGGTTGGAACTCATACCCACCATGTCGCCGGAATATCATGTGGCATACAATTATATAGATTGGCTGCTGGCGACGCCGTGGTGTGTTTACAGCGATGATAATCTGGAGCTTTTGAAAGCCGGTGAAGTGCTGGAAGCCGACCATTACGGTTTGGAAGATGTGAAAAAACGTATTCTGGAATTTCTGGCGGTAATGAAGTTGAATCCCGACCGGAAAGCTCCCATTTTGTGTTTGGTTGGCCCTCCCGGCGTGGGGAAAACGTCGCTGGGTGAATCCATTGCCCGGGCGACCAACCGCAAGTTTTTGCGCGTGGCGCTGGGCGGCGTGCGTGACGAAGCGGAGATCCGCGGTCACCGCCGCACTTACATTGGTGCCATGCCCGGCAGGATCGTGCAGAATTTGAAGAAAGCCGGAACCGCCAATCCGGTGTTCATGCTTGACGAAATAGATAAACTTGCTGCTGATCAAAAGGGTGATCCGGCTTCGGCGCTGCTGGAAGTGTTGGATCCCGCGCAGAACAAGGCTTTCAACGACCATTATCTGGAGCTGGATCTGGATTTGAGCAAAGTATTTTTTATTGCCACAGCCAACGTGCTGGAAGCGATACCGGCACCGTTGCGCGACCGTATGGAAGTAATAACGCTGCCCGGATATACCAGCTTTGAAAAGCGGGAGATCGCGCGACGCTATCTTGTCCCCCGTCAGCTCAAGGAAAATGGCTTGAAAAGCCGCTGGTTCAATATATCCATGGCGGCGGTGGATGAGCTTATAGATCACTACACCCGCGAAGCCGGGGTACGCAAGCTGGAACAGCATATAGCAGCCCTTTGCCGCAAACTTGCCCGTCAGCTGGTGGAAGGTGCTATCGAAGAAAACAAACGCACCAATGTTACAGCCAGAATGGTGCGCGAGATCCTCGGTCCGCGCAGATATTTGATCGACAGTGCCATAAAATCGCCCGCCATCGGCAGCGCTACCGGTATGGCGTGGACTTCCGTGGGCGGCGAGATCCTGACAGTGGAAAGTGTAATGGTGCCGGGTAAGGGCGATTTAAAATTGACCGGTCAGCTGGGAGATGTTATGAAAGAAAGCGCCGAAGCGGCATTTACTCTGCTTAAAAGCCGTGCCGGAGAGTTGGGTATAGCGTATGAATTGTTTGAAAAAAACAATTTCCATATCCATGTACCCGATGGCGCTACTCCCAAAGACGGCCCCTCGGCTGGTATAACGATGACTTCGGCACTTTATTCGCTGCTGAAAAAAGTATCCACCCGACCGGCATTGGCTATGACCGGCGAGATAAATCTGCGCGGTCAGGTAACCGCTATCGGCGGACTTAAAGAAAAGGTCATCGCCGCGCTGCGTTCGGGGGTAAAAACGGTGGTGATCCCCGAGGAAAATGTTAAAGATCTGGAGGATATACCAGAAAATGTCCGCAGTCAGCTTGAATTCAAGCCGGTAAATAATATCGTTGATGCGTTGAAAATAATCTTTTGAGAATTTTGGAGGCAGTCATGAATAAAAAAATCTGGATTTTTCTGATGCTTGTGTCTTTGGCTGCCACCGGAGCGGTCGCCGCGATGATGCGGCCGGTTCCGGCGGCAACGTTTATCAAGATGACCCGCGACCGGGCGGCAATGCAGAACAGCTTTGCTGATATGCGGGGCAAAGTTACTCATTTCAAGCGCAACTCGGGCGGGGCGGTCAGTTATCCGGTACGCTTTGTTATACGTTTCGGCAAAGAAAAAGTTCAGGCGCGGCTGCAGATCAACAACAATGAAGTCCATGATTTTGAAAAGACTTTATCTACCGGACAAAGCCGGGTGGCGACCAATAACAAAAGTAATAATCTTTTGCACAGTCTGGGCTTCAGGATCGAAGAATTGGCAATGAACTTTCTGGAATACCCGGTGCATATGGAATTGCCGGGAGATCGGTATAAATCGTTGAATTGCCGTGTGTTGCTGCTGCGCAGTCCTGATGATAAGCCAATTAAGGTGTGGATCGCCAGCGAATACTTGTTTCCTATGCGGGCGGAGTTTTATGACTCCATAAGAAATATCAACGGCAAGCCGGAGCGGACCATGGAAATAACTTCGTTTAAAAAAACAGGCGAATACTATGTGGCAACAGATATAGCGTTGTTGAGTGCCGATTTCCGCAGCCGCATATCTTTCAGCGAATGTAATGCCATGAGTGCCGACTCGCCGCAGGCTTTGGCACAGTTTCCACAAAATTAACCCCAGTTTATGGAGATGAAAAATGTATAAAATCGGTGAAATCGTCAGTAACCGCTGCTTGAAAGGTGATTACTTTCAGGCAGTATTTTACCATCCGGAGATCGCCGTCAAAGCGATAGCCGGACAGTTTGTGCATGTGCAGATAACGCAAATGAGCGCCAATATTTTGCGCAGACCTTTTTCCATCAATAATACCGACCCCGAAGCCGGTACAGTGCAGATCACTTACAAAGTAGTGGGCAGCGGTACGGAAGTATTGAGCAAGCTGGCTCCCGGTGCGGTTTGTGATTTGCTGGGGCCTTTGGGCAACGGCTACAAGATGCCTGCCGATGACGAAATACCTGTTATGATCGCCGGCGGTTACGGCACGGCGGCAATGTTTATGATCAGCAAACTTGCCAAAAACAAAGGTATGCTGCTGGTGGGTGCCCGGGGGGATGCGGATTTGATCCTGCTGGAAGATTATCAAGCGCAGGGTACAGAAGTCAAGGTCGCCACCAACGATGGTTCGGTGGGTACTCAAGGCTTTGTAACCGTATTGCTGGAAGATTTGCTGAAAAATCCCGAACCGGGCAAAAAATACCGCTTTTACGCCTGCGGCCCCACGCCTATGCTGATGGCGGCGGGCAAAATGCTCTGCGCTGCCGGAAGGGCCGATGGCGAATTGAGCCTTGACCATGTGATGTGCTGCGGGGTAGGGGCATGTTTTGCCTGTGTAGTCAAAGTCAAAGACGGCGATACATTCCGTTATGCCAGAAGTTGTTCCGAAGGGCCGGTCTTTACCGCCGGGGAGGTCTATTATGAAAATTGATATGAGTGTGGATCTTGGCAAGTTCAAGTTGAAAAATCCGGTGATGACCGCTTCCGGAACTTTCGGTTACGGCTACGAATATAATCAGCTTTACGATATATCCCGCCTGGGTGCGGTGGTGGTCAAGGGGATCGCTCCATTTGTCAGCAACGGCAACCCCACGCCGCGGGTGGCGGAAACTGCCAGCGGTATGCTCAACGCTATTGGTTTGCAAGGCCCCGGTGTGGATAAATTTCTCCACGGCGACCACTACATGCCTTTTTTGCGGACTACCGGAGCAACGGTGATCGTCAATATCTGGGGCAAGAGCATTGCCGATTATTGCGAAGTGGCCCGCCGGATGGATGAAGAACCGGAAGGCATCACTGCATTGGAAGTGAATATATCCTGCCCCAATGTAAAAGCCGGCGGCGTGGCATTCGGTACCGATACCAAACTGCTCAATGAGGTCATTTCGGCGGTGCGCAAATCCACCACGCTGCCGTTGATCGTCAAGTTGAGCCCCAACGTTACTAAAATCGGTGATTTTGCCAAAGCTGCCGAAGATGCCGGAGCCGATGCGGTTTATTTGATCAATACCCTTACCGGTATGGCGATCAATGCCGAAACCCGCAAACCCAAGATCGCCAACCTGACCGGCGGATTGAGCGGTCCGGCAGTCAAACCGGTGGCATTGCGCATGGTTTACGAAGCCAGCAAAGCTGTCACGATCCCCGTGATCGGCATGGGCGGTATTTGCAACGGCATCGACGCGGTGGAATTCATGCTTGCCGGAGCTAAAGCTGTGGCAGTAGGTACTGCCACTTTTGCCGACCCATATGCTCCGTTGAAAGTGATCGATGGCATTGAAGATTATCTGAAACGTCACAATTTTAAGAGTGTCTCCGAGATCGTCGGAGCCTTGGAAATATAAAAACAACCTATATTCAAGGAGGAAATACTATGCCCGTATTCAAACCATTTCATGGTATGCTGCCCACGGTTGAGCGCGCTGCACAAGTTGCTGCGGTGCCTTACGATGTGGTGAACAGCGCCGAAGCCGCAGTACTTGCTGAAGGCAATCCTTACAGCTTTCTGCATGTATCCCGGCCGGAGATCGACATGGAAAAAGGCATCGACCTTTACCGTGACGAAGTCTACGCCAAAGCCAAGGCAAACTTTGACAAGATCATTGCCGAAGCCCCCCTTACGGTAGATAAAGAAGCACACCTTTATATTTATAAACTGGTAATGGGCGAACAAATCCAGACCGGGGTTTTCGGAGCCGCATCTGCTGTGGACTATGCCGAAAACCGCATCAAAAAACACGAAAAGACCCGTCAGGATAAAGAAGATGACCGCACCCGCCATGTGATGACCCTCAAATCCCACACCGGCCCGGCTTTCTTTACTTACAAAGATGATGCAAAAATCGATGCTTTGATCGCTGAAGAATGTGCCAAAGCCCCGCTCTTTGACTTTGTTGCTCCCGATGGTATCGGTCACACTCTTTGGCGAGTTGACGCGGCAACCAGCGAAAAACTCTCTGAACTCTTTGCTGCCATCGACTACTTCTATATTGCTGACGGTCACCACCGCAGTGCTGCGGCTGCCCGCACCATGAAAGAATCGGCTCCGGCAAACCCCAATCACACCGGCGACGAAGATTACAACTATTTTCTGGCGGCAGCGTTTCCGGCTTCGCAGCTGAAAATATTGCCCTACAACCGGGCGGTGCATACTCTGAACGGTTTGAGCGAAGAAGCTTTTATGGCAAAACTTTCTGAAAAGTTTACCGTGGCAGAAAGTTCCACCAAATCTCCGGAAAAGGGCGGTATATTCAAGATGTATCTCAACAAAAAGTGGTACACTGTTACGCCCAAATTCGATGCTTCCATTTTGGGCGTGATCGAACGGCTGGATGTAAGCGTTTTGCAGGATAATGTGCTGGCGCCCATTCTGGGGATCGATGACCCCCGCACCAGCAAGGCCATTGACTTTATCGGCGGCATCCGCGGTACTGCCGAATTGGAAAAACTGGTGGATTCCGGCGATTACGCGGTAGCGTTTTCCATGTATCCCACAACCGTTGGTCAGTTGATCGATATTGCCGATGCCGGTGAGATCATGCCGCCCAAGTCCACCTGGTTTGAACCCAAATTGCGCGATGGTTTGGTCTGCCACAACTTTTGAGGCGCTGGATTTATGAGTTGTGTAGATTTGACAGCACCGTTTTGTGCCAGAAATTTAGATCCGGTGATTGAGCGCAGAGAAGTTGCCCTGCAGTCGGATAAAACCAGATATACCGGGGTGGTTTACAATGTTTCCACATCCACGATGATGGGCAGTTACATAGATTTCCCCGGGCATATATTGGAAACTGACGACGGGTTGAATGGCGCCAATGCCGATCTGGCGGATTTTACCAATATCCCGGCAGCCGTCATTCATCTGGACCGCGCCGGTCAGCCCGGCGGCGTAACTGCTGAAGATCTGGAAAAAGCCTGCGGCGGCGTGCCGGATACTCCGGCGGTGATAATCAATGCGCTGGGATCAACCGGGACTTTTGAGGTTTCGCCCCGGTCGGTGTATCTGACATTGGATGCAGTGGAGTGGCTGAAAAAGACTCCATGCCGACTGCTGGTGTCGGATATCTACGAAAGTACCGCGCTGGAAGGGGTGTTTCTTAAACTTTTTGAGCATGGTATATCAACGGTTTGCGAACCGGCAAATTTACACAAACTGCCTTCGGGCGTAGTGAAATTGAATGTTTTATTTTCAAAAATAGCAATAACCCAGTTGCCATGTGCATTGACAGCTGAATTTTAACACCTGAAAAAGGAGAACAAAAAAATGAAAAAAATTATCGTGACCCTGTTGGTCGCCATCAGCTGCTTTGCCGGTGCTGTCGCCGGTGACGGTTTTGGTTTCGGCGTCTGGTTCGACAGCTCCGAAAACAACATTGAAGGTATCGGTTTGGGCTTGCCGGTGATCGGCAATAACTCTACCGAAGGTGCTTCGCTGGCGCTTTGCGGCAACAATGTGCAGAAGATGACCGGTTTCCAGTTTGCCTGGATCGGCTTCAACTATGCCCGCAGCATGGAAGGCGTGCAGCTGGCGTTGGTGAATATGCACCGCGGTCAGCATGGTGATTTTGCCATGCAGTGGGGCTTCTACAATCAGTCGGGTGAAAACGGCATCCAGATCGGATGCCTGAACAATGGCCAGAACAATGCCACTTTCCAGCTCGGTTTGATCAATATCAATAAAAATGGTTTGCTGCCGGTGATGATTTTTGTCAACTTCGGCAAAAATCTTTTTGATTGATGTAACATCAAGCTTCTTTGATCGTTACTGTCAATAAACTGTTTATTGGAGTAATATGCTGTAAAAGCTGTCATGGTAAAACCGGTATGGCTTTTACAGCATTTTTTTTCGGTGACTTGCGATGATGTTCAAGCGTTGTGTTATACTGCTTTTGCTCTATACATTTTTGCTGCCGTGTTCTCTTTGGGGGGCAGGGCAGGATCGCAGCGTACGCAAAGATTACCGCAAGGCCGCCAAACAGTACCGCTTCAAGATCAAAGCCGAAGCGGTATTCCCGCCGCATATGAGCGGCACACCTTTGCCGATCAAAGCACAGGAAAAACAGCTTGCCAGCTTTTTTGAAGCGCTGGACGATTTGGGCGAAAACTTTGTCCGGCGCAGCGGTTTGAAAAATGTAATGATCTGCAAAGATTTGAAACTCAACGGTATGGCATGTGCCGGAGTTGCCCGCAATGGGTGTATGTATTTAGTAAGCCACGCCTCCAAAAAGGTGGTGTATCACGAGATGTTCCATATCTTTGACCCCAAACGCAAAAATCGTGATTGGCAAAAACTCAACCACCCCCAATTCATGTATCGGGGGATCGATTTCCCGGATCGCCCCATCGCCGGCAAAAAAAAGCAGCAGCTGCAAAAGCATTACAAAAAAGTAAAACAGGACTTTTCAGCGGATTTTGTCAGCTTTTATGCTCAAAGCAGCGAAGTGGAAGACCGCGCCGAAACCTTTGCGGCAATGATGCACGAAGGGCGCCGTTTTTTCTTGCGGGCGCAAAAAAGCCCGGTACTCTTCAATAAAATGCTTTACATTATCAGAATGACCGGGCGCAATAAACTGCTGGGCAAAGATTTCTGGGAAGAAAAACTCGGGTCGTGGATCAACGATCCGCCGCAGCGGGCTGCCAAACGTTGAATTTGTCGTAAGTAAACTTAATGCCCGATGGTAACTTCCGGCAACGGCAGTTTTACCCATGCGTGGTGATAGACCACTTTGCCTTGCTCGTTCCACATAACTTCAAAGTCGGTTTTTACATCGGCTATATCGTCAAGTTGCGATGGATCTTCGCCGAAAAGCTGCGATGCTTTTACCGCTTTGCGCACCGCCGCAAGGTATTCCTGATCGTCGGTGGAAAAGTGCCAGACTCCATTATCTTTCAGCACCCGGTGGATATGAGTCATAAAGTTGGAGCTCAAAAGCCGGTTGCCGCTGTGGCGGTCTTTGGGCCACGGGTCGGGGCAGAGGATATGTATGCGGTCAAGGGCGCGATCGGGCAAAAGCCGGGCGATCAGCATCCGGGCTTCGGCTTTGAGTACGCGCATGTTATCCACACCTTCCCGAAGATTGCGGCTTGCCAGTTTGCGCAATCTGCCCGAAAGCATATCGGCCGCCAGAATGATCCGTTCCGGATGACGTTTGGCAAGTTCGGTTGTGAAAGAACCTTTGCCGCACCCCATATCCAATTCCACCGGAGCAGTTTCAGTTTTGCTCAAAACTTCTTCAGGAAGAGAGTAAACTGCACTCAAATTGAATATGGAAGCGTCTAAAAGCGCAGAATTTTTAGTTTTAGTCATAAAAAATCACTTTCAAAGGTTTTAATCCTTAAAAAAGGGTGTATATTATACAGAATGCATATTGTTGTATTATTAATGTACAACGATATTGGTTTTTTTGCCAGTTCAGGAAAGTGTTTTTATGCAAAAGAGTGTACTTTTTGTTTGCACGGGCAATACCTGCCGCAGTCCGATGGCGGAAGCGTGGTTCAATAAATGCGCTTCAGATCAAGGCTTGAACTGCTGCCGGGCCGCTTCGGCGGGGTTGTATGCCAATAACGGCAGCCGGGCATCGGAATACAGCCGGATGGTGGTGGCGGAAAATGGTGCGTCGCTGGAGGATTTCCGGAGCAGGATGCTGACTTATGAAATGGTGGATGAAGCCAGTTTGATCGTGGGGTTGACCGATGGTCATTGCCGGCAGATCGTTATGGCAGTGCCGGAAGCGGCAGAAAAAGTCAGACGCCTGATGGAGTTTGGCGATGCCGGCGGAGATGTGGGCGATCCATACGGCGGAACGCTGGAGGATTACCGCAGGGCGTTCAGTATGATCCGCCGCGCGGTGGAAAATTTAGTGGAACAATTAAAACAAAGATAACTTTTAATATATAAACCAAATCAAACAAAAGGATGTAAAAAATGAGTTTTTCAATTCAGGATTTTGCAGTCAAGAGTACACCCTTGACCATCGCTGTTGGTGCTGATCATGGCGGTTTTGAAGCTAAAAAAGCTTTGGCAGCCCAGTTGCAGGCAAACAATATCTCCGTAGTTGACTGCGGTGCTTATTCTCTGGAAAAGACCGATGATTATCCTGATTTTGCCGCAGCGGTTGCTGCTATGGTTTCCCGCGGCGAAGCTGATGCCGGTATTCTGATCTGCCGTTCAGGTATCGGCATGGCGATCGCTGCCAACCGTTATCATGGTGTGCGTGCAGCGGTTTGCGAAGATGCCGAAAGCGTGACCCTTTCCCGCCAGCACAATTGCGCCAATGTGGCGGTGCTTTCCGGCGATCACCTGACCGATGATTGCCGCTGGAAGCTCGTGAGTGCATTTTTGACCACCAAATTTTCCGGCGAAGCCCGTCATGCCCGCCGCCTGACCAATCTGGAAAAAGTCACTTACGATGATATTGCTGCTATCCGCAATGCCGATCCGGCCATCGCCGGCATCATCGACAAAGAAGCGGTCCGTCAGTCCGACGGTATCGAATTGATCGCTTCCGAAAACTTTGCCAGCTGTGCCGTGCGTGCCGCTCAAGGTTCGGTTTTGACCAACAAATATGCCGAAGGTTATCCCGGCAAACGCTACTACAACGGCTGCGAATTTATTGATGAGATCGAAAGTCTTGCCATCGAACGGGCATGCAAACTCTTTGGTGCCGAAGCTGCTAACGTGCAGCCTCACTCCGGCAGTTCTGCCAACCAGGCGGTCTACATGGCACTGGTCAATCCCGGCGATACTGTGCTTTCCATGAGTCTGGATCACGGCGGGCACTTGACTCACGGTCATCCGCTGAACTTCTCGGGTAAACTCTACAACATCGTACCCTACGGTGTAAGTGCCGAAACCGAAATGATCGACTACGATGAAATCGAACGCCTTGCTGTGGAAAATAATCCCAAGATGATCCTTGCCGGTGCCAGTGCTTATCCCCGGATCATCGACTTCCCCCGTTTGCGTGCGATCGCCGACAAAGTCGGTGCCAAACTCTTTGTGGATATGGCGCACATCGCAGGTCTGGTCGCTGCCGGCGAACATCCCAGCCCGGTACCCTATGCTGATGTGGTAACTACCACCACCCACAAAACTCTGCGTGGTCCCCGTGCCGGTTTGATCCTTTGCCGCGAAGAATATATCAAGGCGATCAACTCCAAGGTCTTCCCCGGTATGCAGGGCGGTCCGCTGGAACACGTTATCGCAGCCAAAGCCATCTGCTTCGGCGAAGCTATGACCGATGAATTCAAAGCGTATCAGAAACAGGTCCGCACCAACGCCAGAGTGTTGGCTGAAGAATTGACCAAGCGCGGTTTCCGTATGGTTTCCGGCGGTACTGACAACCACCTGATGCTGGTTGACTTGCGTCCGAAACAGGCTACCGGCAAGGCGGTTGCCAATGCGTTGGATATCGCCCGCATAACGGTCAACAAGAATATGATCCCCTTCGATCCCGAAAAGCCCTTCGTCACCAGCGGTATCCGTATCGGTACCCCGGCAGTGACCACCCGCGGCATGAAAGAAGATGCTATGGTCAAGATCGCCGACTTCATCGAACGGGGCGTGGCTTTGCGTGAAGATGTGGAAGGCTTGAAGGCTCTGGGCGAAGAAGTCAAGGCGTTCACCGCTGATTATCCCATGCCCCAGTTCTGAAGCGATTTGAAATTTTGAGGTTGATAAAATGATTGATTTGAGAATTCTCCGGGAAAATCCGGAGTTGATTAAAAAGAATTGCGCCCGCCGCGGCAGTGCTGTAAACGTTGATACACTTATTGCGTTGGATGTGGAATACCGCAACTTGTTGGGCGAAGTGGAAAATATGCGTTCCGAACGCAACCGCTTGAGCAAAGAGTGCAAAGATAATCCCGCCGCCCGCGATCAGGTGCGCGAACTTAAAGAACGCCTCTCTGCCAGCGAAGGTCACTTGAACCGTCTGGAAGACAAGATGAACGCCATGGCGGCATTTTTGCCCAACTTGCTGGCCGATGATGTGCCCGATGGTCAGACCGACGCAGACAATGTGGAACTGCGTAAAGTCGGTACCATCCCGCAGTTTGATTTTAAGGTGCGCGATCATCAGGAACTGGGTGAAATGCTGGATATTATCGATACCCAGCGTGGTGCCAAAGTTGCCCAGAGCGGTTTTTATTATTGGAAAGGCAAGGGCGCCCAGCTGGTTCAGGCGTTGTTTTTCTGGACCCAGCGCGAACTGGTCAACCGTGGTTTCCAGCTCTTTATGACACCTTGTCTTGCCAAGGAAAAGACTCTGTTCGGTACCGGCTATCTGCCCTTCTTTGCCGACCAGACCTATGCACTTAAAGATGAAGATCTGGCTTTGATCGGTACATCTGAACAGACCCTGGTGGGTTTCCATGCCGACGAAGTGCTGGATGGGGCCAATCTGCCTTTGTGCTATACAGCTTACACTCCCTGTTTCCGTACCGAATCCGGCAGTTACGGAAAAGCCAGCCGCGGTATTTTCCGCGTGCATCAGTTCCACAAAGTAGAGCAGATCATTTTCTGTAAGCCGCAAGACTCTGTGAAGTTCCACGAATTCTGTCTGGAAAACGAAGAATACTTGCTCCAGCAGCTGGGTTTGCCCTACCATGTGGTCAATGTCTGCGTTGGCGACTTGGGAGCCCCCGGCTACAAAAAGTATGATATCGAAGCATGGTTCGCCGGTTTCGATGCTTACCGGGAAGTTACCAGCAATACCAATCTGACTGAATTCCAGAGCCGCCGTTTGAACATCCGCTACAAAGATGGCGATGAACGCGGTTTTGTCCACACCATCAGCGCAACAGCCATGACCGACCGCGCTGCGATCGCCATTCTGGAAAACAATCAGCGTGCCGATGGCTCGGTAGTGGTGCCGGAAGTTCTGCGTCCCTTCACCGGATTTGACGTAATTGAACCGGTGAAGCGTTGACTTTGACTGCGCTGAAGCAAAAAACTTTTGCCGGAAAACGCATCGCCTTTCTGGGCGGTGCGTTCGATCCCCCGCACCCCGGGCATGAAATGCTTGCCCGGAGTGCGTTGGCTTTAAATTTGACCGATATTGTGTTGTGGGTCCCCAGCTGGGCACCGCCGCACAAAGCTGCCGGTCGCATGACGGAGTTTGAACATCGGCTGGCAATGGTCAAACTGGTGGCGGAAACAGTTCCCGGTTCGGTGGTGTCGGATATAGAGGCCAGACGCCGCTTTGATCCATCATATTCATTCAAGATACTTTCGGCGCTTCAGGAAGAATATCCTGACAGCGAATTGCAACTTTTGATCGGTCAGGACAGTCTTGAACAACTGCACTCATGGTATTGCGCAAGGGAGCTTGCCGAAAAGTATCAGATCATAGCTTTTCCGCGCAAAAACAGCAATGGAGAAGCCGGAAAATTGTTGCTGCCGGATGATTTCTGGAGTCCGGAGTTGCTTGTAAAACTGCAAAATAGCATCGTTGCGGGACAATATGTGGAAATATCTTCGACTAATTTGCGAAAAGAATTGGCAAAAAAAGAAAATGTAGAGCATATTATCTCAAAAGATGTTTTTGAATATATTGAACAACACGGCCTTTACCGATAAAAAAGAGAGGTTTTTATGGCAGATATTCTTAAAGAAGAAGTTTTGGCGCGTTTTTGTGCTGAACAGGCTTTGGAAAAACTCGGCGCCGATGTGGTGGCATTGAATGTCAGCGACATCAGCAGTATCGCCGATTTTTTTGTGATCGTTACCGCTACAAGTGTACCCCATTTGAAAGCACTGGTGGGGCATTTGGAAGAAACTGTCCGCGAAAAATTCCAGCGTCGACCGCTGGCGGTGGATGGTGAACCTGCCAGCGAATGGGTTTTGATCGACTTCGGCAGCGTTTTGATCCATATTATGGGCGAAGAAGCCCGCAACCGTTATGAACTTGAGCGGTTGTGGAGCGATGCTCCGCGCCTGGAAATAGCTGATAACTGATAGCGTTTACTGCATATGGACTGGTCGTTCAGGGATAATTGGGATGAATTTGCGTGGGCAAAGGAAATACGCAAGGATGAATTGCGTATAGCCGGGTATTTCCGCACGCTACCCGCTTGTCTTGATTTGCCGGGGGAAGACGAAATGATTTTCAAAAGGCTTATGAGTCAGCCGGAGATGGTCCCGACGGGTGTCAGCGACCCCAATACGATATTGCGCAGTCAGTTCGATACCGAAGATGAACTTGATGAAGAGGAAATCAAAGAAAACCGCCGCCGGAACAGTTTTGAGGCTGCTCCGCGGTTGGAAAATCTTGCCGTGGAGTGGAATTTGCTGGCGGCATCGCGTCTGATGGGCAAGTTTGACCGGGATGTGCTGGCGGTAACGTGCGCATTCGGCAAGATATTGTCGCGGGTATATAACTATGAAGACACCGAAGACTCGGCAGAAACTGTGAGTCTGCGCATAAGTCTGATCAAGTACATGCTTGCGGATCTGAATGAATTGGCTGAAATTATAAAAGACACCGCCGCCAACTGCGATTTGCCGGCTGAAGATCAGGCAAAGTTTTTCAACACACTTGCTCTGGTGCGGGAAAATATCCTTGACCGCCTGAAAAAATTGCGATCAGCCAATTGATTTTATTTTCAGAGGTAGTTTCAAAAGAACTCAAAAGCCGTCAATGGCACATCCTTCATCCGGCAAAAGGAGCGTTTTTTGCTGTTACCTTTCAGACAGTAAACTCAAACTCTCGGCTGCCGTACTGCGGCTTTGCTCTTTGTTTTGAATGACTTTTGAAATAAAAAATCCTGCGGTAAACAACACCGCAGGATTTTTTGTTTGGCGATTTTTATGAGATCACCAGCTTATTCCCACTCGATGGTCCCCGGGGGTTTGGCTGTGATATCGTAGACCACGCGGTTGACGCCGTCAACTTCGTGGACGATACGGTCTGACATTTTTTCCAGCAGTTCCCACGGCAACCGAACCACCTGGGCGGTAACCGCATCCACACTGTTGATGGAACGGATGGCGATCACATAGTCATAACTGCGGCAGCCGTTGCGGATACCCACAGTTTTGACCGGTACAAAAATGGCAAAAGTCTGCCAGGTCTTGTGATACCAGCCCGAAGCGTAAAGTTCTTCGGTAACAATGGCGTCGGCTTCCCGCAGCATGGCGAGCGTTTCCCGTTTGATGGCGCCTACATGACGTACCCCCAGAGAGGGGCCGGGGAAGGGGTGCCGATCGAGCATTTCGGCGGGCAGCCCCAAAAGTTTACCGACTTTGCGCACTTCATCTTTGAAGAGCCGTTCCACCGGTTCCACCAGTTTGAACTTCAGATCTTCCGGCAAGCCGCCCACGTTGTGGTGGCTTTTGATAACTCCGGCAGGGTTGCCGTCAAACGGTATACTTTCCAGAATATCCGGATAAATGGTACCCTGACCGAGGAAGGGGGCATTAACTTTTTTTGCCGCTTCTGCAAAGACATCAATAAACTCTTTGCCGATGATTTTACGTTTCTTTTCCGGTTCATCCACTCCGGCAAGTTTATCAAGGAAGCGGTCTACGGCATCCACGCAAACCAGATTCATTTTGAAGTTGCGTTCAAAAACCTCCCGCACCTGTTCCACTTCGCCTTTGCGCAGCAGACCGTGATCGACAAATACGCAAGTCAACCGGTCGCCGATGGCTTTGTGGATAAGAGCCGCTACCACCGAGGAGTCCACCCCGCCGGAAAGCCCCAGCACCACAGTGCCGTCGCCCACTTGTTCGCGGATATCTTTGACTGCGTCTTCAACAAAGTTTTCCAGCTTCCACAACCCCTGGCATTTGCAAGTGTCGAAGCAGAATTTTACTGCTGATGCAACAGCTTCGTCAATATTGCTGTCTTTTACTTCAAGCTCCATTACCGGTACTTTCGTATCCTGAAAACGCTTCAGATCTTCGGCGTGTTCAGGCGCGCTGCTGTCGCGGCATACGATGATTCCCACCGGCGCCTCTTCCATCAGGCGGGGTACCGGCACGGTACGGGGCATGACCATGGTGTAAATGTTTTTGTCGCGGATACCGCGGGCAAGTTTCTGGCTGACCGAGCAGCCGAAGTCGAGGAGCACGACCGTTTCTGGTGTATGCTTCATTCTTTGTTGTTCCTTACTTGGAAAGGGTTAGTTTTTATCTGACATTTAAAATACACCTGCACTTAAAAAATTTCAACAGCTTTGAATAAAAAAAATAAATTTTTTTTCTGCATATTTGCCTTGTGTCCATCATCCGGCAGTAATCTGACCGGGGCGGGCGGCGGGCAAAAAATGCCGCGATGACAGCTGCATATGAAATTTGTCGGAAAAAATGTGACCGGCAGGTCATTTTTTGATTTGCAAAAATCTTTTTTTGTGGTAAATTACTTTAATGAATAAACTTTTTGCGCATTTTAAACAATATATATATTGTAAGGGACTATAAAAACATGAAACACACTCAATTGCGTTGGTTGCCGGCTGTCGTTTGCGGCGGTTTTCTGGCAATAGCCGCCGCGGGTTGTCAAAAAACGTATACCCCGCCAGCCGGAGACTTCAAGTACGACAGCTTCAGTGAGCGCGAAAGATCCAAGGCAGATAACATTCTGCAGTCGATCACCACTCTCAGCTTGGAAGATGCCCAGAAGATCGCGCTTTTGAACAACCCCAACTACATTGCAGCTTACCACTCGGTCAATGCTGCCAAGATGCGTTATTACCAGTCCTTTTCGCTCTATTCACCCACGGTGGTGATGAATGCCGGATGGTCCGGCGGGATCACTGACTACATGTCCCAGCAGGGTTCCATAGGACACCGCACCAAAAACCCCAATCAGGATTATTCCAGCCGGTTTTCCGGTGGAGTTTCTGCCAGCTTGCTGCTGTTTGACGGTTTGAGCCGTGAATTCGGCGTTATGGCTGCCAAGCACAGCTATAACAGCGCAGTTGCTCTTAACGAAAACTCCCGCCGTCAGCTGCTTTTGGCGGTGGCGCAAGCCTATTACGATATTCTGCTGGCCAATGAAAATCGCCGGATCGCTCTGGAAGATATGAGTTTTCAGCTGAAAAACCTGCGGGAAACCGAAATCAAGCATCAGTACGGCGCTGTGCCGCTGTCGGATGTGCTGAACTTCCAGATCCAGGTAAATCAGGCTGACTCCAACCGTTTGACCGCCGAATACAACTACTCTACTGCACTTTATACTCTGGCGGCATTGATGGGGTATCCCGAAGGGACTATTCCGGATGCCATCAAGTTCCCGGAAATCAAGTACGAAAGCGAATCGCTGCTGCTGGGGGTGGATACCTATCTGGATATGGCGCTTGCCAACCGTCCTGACTTGAAAGGTTATCGCGAACAGCTTAAAATCAGCGAATACCAGCTCTATCAGACTTACAGTGATTTTGCTCCTACCATCAAAGCCAGCGCATCTTACTCACTTGCAGGCAGCAAAGATATTTTCCATGGCAGAAATGGCGGATACAGCCGCAGCAACGATACGCAGGATCTCAGCTATGGGCTCAGTGCCGAATGGGTGCTGTTCAACGGGTTCCAGCGCTATAATGCCACCCGCGCAGCACAGGCCAATCTGGCTATTGCCGAATTTTCGGTGGCCCAGGCATGGTTGGGCGTGGTCAATGATGTGCGTACTGCGTATGCCAATTACGATGTGAACATCAAACAGGCAAACCTTTTCTTTGCCATCCGCAAACTGGTGTTTGAGCAGCGCGATCTGGTGCAGGCCGAATACGATGCCGGTCAGGCTGAAATCGTCCGTTTGAACGAAGCCCAGCGCAACGTGGTATCTGCTGAAGGTACTCTGGTGCAGGCGCTTGCCAACGTGCAGAAAGCCAGGGCCCAGCTGGAAGCTGCAGCCAATATCAACAATCTGGGCCGTGGTTTTGAAAGTGTCAGCGGGGCTGCGGTAACGTTGGAAGTGCTTGCCAAACAGGGTATGCAGGACAATATTGCCGGTACTGCCGACAAAAACGAAGTCGACCGCTATCTTGCCATAGCCAAACAGGAAGCCGCCGAAGAAGCCGCTGCTGCCGAAAAGCTGGATGTGGAAGAGGATGCCGACCGGAAAGCACTTAACGAAGCTGAAAATAAAAAGCAAGCTGATTTCGTTGGCCCCCAGCCGAAAAAAAATAAGTAATAAAATCATATTTGCCGGAGAATGAAAAATACTTTTCCGGCAGAAAAACATACTGCAATGCTCTCCGGTAAACAGCATAAATCTACCGGAGGGCTGATTGCGTATCATGCTACCGGAGTATTTGTAAATGGGATTTGTCCGACGCAAAAAATATGCTCTTCAGACCTACGGCAACGAAAGTTTGAAGCGCGTTTCAGAAAAAGTAACTGTTTTTGACCGTGAACTCAATGAACTTGCCCGCACTATGACCCGTGCCATGCATGAGCTTAACGGTATTGGTCTGGCTGCGGTGCAGATCGGTGTGCATAAACGGTTGATAGTTATCGATGTACCTCAAAGCAGCATGGGCAATCCGCCCACGCCCGGCGAATTGCAGCTTTTGCCGCAAATGCCGCTGGCGCTGGTCAATCCGGAGATCGTGGAATTCGGCAGCGAGCAGGAACCCTATGATGAGGGGTGTCTTTCGGTGCCGGAACTTTATGCCCCGGTGGTGCGCCCCCGTTTGATAAAAGTCCGGGCGCAGGATCTTACCGGAGAGAGCTTTGAATTTGAGTGCGGCGGACTGCTTGCCCGGTGCATCCAGCACGAAGTCGACCATCTGAACGGTTATCTTTTCGTTGACCGCCTTTCCGAAGAAGTCAGTGCGTCGGTTTCCGGAGAGCTGGAGGCTATGAAGCGCCGGGGCAAAAAATTCAACTATCAGCGGGATATCAAGGCATGAAAGTCGGATTTTTTCGTGCGCTTTACGGCAGTTGTGCCGGTATTTCCATTTTTGAAAAACTCCGCGAGCAGGGATTTGCCCGTGCGGTATGTCATTTTCTTTTGATGTCCATTTTGTCGGCGGCGATCATTGGCTGAGGAGTGTTCCCGGAAGTAAAAAGAAGCGTGAGCAACTCTTTGG
>JAFVQX010000109.1 GCA_017504585.1 Lentisphaeria bacterium | reverse complement strand
TTATATAAAATAAATTGGAATTGCTTTTATTACTTGTAATAAAAGCAATTCCGGTGAAAGTTTTTGGAAAATGGGGCGTGGGGAAGAGAACCTTTTTTCAAAAAGGTTTCTTCCCCACAAAACAGTTTTGCAACACCCCCTTTCGATTTTTCTGCGGATTGTCTCTTGCATTTTACATGCAAGAGCCGCGACTTTTTATACAATGTTGCCTTGCGCTGCTCGCCATTATATGGCTCCGCTGCTCAGGCTCGCTGGAGCTTCCGCTCCGCGTGGCGGTCAACATTTTTTCACTCGTTAAAGTGCGAATATTGTTGAAATAAGCTGTTTAGGATGTATATTAACTTTTGAACAGAGGAGATTATATTATGGACTTGGGCAATACTTTACAGGATTTTTCGGTTTTTCAACGCAATGCAGATGATGTTTCAGCACATCCTTTTGCCGGCACCAGCAAGCATAACGGCGATGTTTTGCTTACGGTCAGAAATGTTGACGGCATTGTAAACTCATTGAATAAAGTTGTTGCCGGTTCTGCCCGAAATGGACACATCAAAGGCGTTATTGCCGGTTTGCCGGCGGGCGGCCCTTACACCATAACTTTGCAAATCGCCGGTTCCGATGAAAAAGCTGTATTCAAAAATGTGTTGGTAGGCGATTTGTGGCTGCTGGCCGGTCAGAGCAATATGGCTGACAGTGGCGCTTTACCGTCGCTTACTCGACCCCATCCTATGGTACATGCTTATTATATGACCGACAGTTGGGGGATCGCTCAAGACCCGCTGCATGATACCGGCAGAGCGGTTGCTCCGGTCCATGGCGGCAATCCGGCATGCCAACCCAAAACTTTTGGCGGTCGCGGGGCAGGGCCGGGACTGCCTTTTGCTGTTGCCATGTATAAATATACCAATATACCCCAGGGGGTGATCGCTTGCGCTCACGGCGGCACATCGCTCGTTCAATGGGATCCGGCATTGAAAAATCTTGGCGGCCGATCGCTTTATGGAGCTATGTATGAGCGATTGCAGGCTGTCGGCGGCAAAGTCGCCGGTTTTTTGTGGTATCAGGGCTGCAATGATACTGCAAAAGAAGAACGACAGGAGCGTTACACGCAAGATACGCTCCGCGTTTTCCGGGCGATCCGGAGAGATTGCAGCGATCCTGATCTGCCCATAGTTTATGCCCAGCTGGGGCCTTTTATTGCCGATCAGGGTGATGCAAGCGTTTCGTCGCGCCGCTGGCTGCAAATCCGCCACAAGCAGTATCAAATGTCGCTTAAACTGAAAAATTCGGCATGTGTACCTGCTATCGACCTGGGGTTATGCGACCAGATCCATCTTGCCAACTCCGGTGTGGTTGTTTTGGGGCAGCGTTTGGCAGATGCCATGCAGTCGTTGCGCGATCCGGCAAATCATCCCCCGCAGATCAAAGTCAAAAAACTGAAAGTCAAACACGATAAAGCCACCGGCAACGCTCTTGTCGAGCTGACTTTTGACAATGTTTGCGGCAATTTGGCTGCCAAATGCGGTGAGCCGTGCGGATTTTGTCTGGTCGATAAAGAAGATAACTATATATCTGATGCCATAAATTGCCGGCTCAACGGCAATCGTGCGGAGGTGCTTTTGAAAGTTCCGGAGGTGTTTTTCAATGAAAACTACAAAATCGCTTACGGCGGCAGTTTTCAGCCCCACGCCAATATTGTTGACGGCATGAACCGTTCGCTGCCCTGTTTTGCGCTGCAAGGACGTCCCGGACCGGTCAATCAGACGCCATATGTTCATAAAGCATTGGTAAGCAAAGCTTTTTATGGCAGCGAAGAGTTGGCAGAATTGAATTTGCCGGAAAGCAATGTGTGGGAAAAAACAGACTTTTGTCTGGCAAGAAACAGCATGATCTATGTGACTTGTCCGGTTCCGGAAGCCGGGAGCGATGTTACAGCCGAACGCAAATATTACTTCAAGTTCCAAATCGATTTGCCGGAAGCTATGGTTTTGAACGTGCTTTTTGGTGCCGACGCTCCTTTTGCCCTCTATTGCGACAAAAAGGAAGTGATGCGTGAATTTACCTCCAACCCCGTAGTGATGGACGAATTTACCGCCCAAATGAAACTCGATTCCGGCAAACATGAGTTTGCCATAGTCTTTGCCAGCAACAAAGGCAAGGGCTGGGGCTGGTGCTGCCGTTTTGTAAGGCCGGATGGCAAAAATGCCCCCGCATTGCTTTAGGCTGGAACTCCACTCACGGTTTTACAGTTGAAGATGTCAAACAGGATCTGGAAGGCTTGCAGACCATGCGTACACTGGCACGCAACATGGCGTATTTGCTGAAATGCAAAAAAAAAGCGATATTGCCCTGCCCAAAAAAAGAAGAACCGGTAATGACCAATTTTATCAAGTAAAAGGCGGTATGCAGATAAAAAAATCCGGAATGAAGTAATATACTTGACTGCTTCCGGATTTTTCAACTCCTTTTAAAGTTTGGTCACATTTTCAAAAACAACATTTTCAGTGTACTCTTTTCCAGTTCGGAAAAATACATTGTCACCTTCCGGATTAAAATTTTTTATGTTGCTGAAAGTTGAATCCGTAAGCGAACCGCCGATCATGATCGCCACTTTGCTGTATGATGATACATTTTGGATGGTAAAGTCATGCGTATCGCCCATAGGAGCCACACCTCCCCACGCCGCAACCGTATCGCCCACCCGCACCGTGGAACTGCAATGATTGCAAGCAAACGAGGTATCTGTCACGCCATCGAGAAAAATATCATACATCTTTATATTACCGGCATTGAGAAACCGCACAATATTGCAATGCCCGGCAGAGTAACCTTTGACATTTTTGATTTTTACATTGTAAGTGTGCTCATCTTCGATATTGCCGCTGCAGCCGAGAAACTCGTGTTCGCCCAACATTCCAGCCGGGCGGCAGCTGGTAGGGATAGCGGTCAGGGCAACCAGATCGTCACCGGTAGCTCCGGAGATATTTTCAATGGTTATATTGCGGCAGCCGCGGCGTAAATCCAGACCGTCTTTATTCAAAGTCCGCTCCTGTTTGCCGTTGATTTCCATATAACCATTTGAATCAAACTCAAGATTTCTGATCATTCCATCGGTGCAATACTCCAGCGAGATCGCCCAGCTGTGCGAATTGACTGCTTTGATATTCTGCAAGCTGAAATTTGAAACTTTTACCAGCAAAACGCCAATGTTCCGCCAGTCGCCGGTAGGTGTTTCTCCCGGCTTTCCGGCATCGGTGCCATAGGTGCGTTCGCCCAGGACTTTGACTGCATCGCCGGTACTGCGGGGATCGTCAGCACCTTCCAGAACCGCTTCACCTTCGCCTTGGATATGCACATTGTATATCCGGGGCACTGCCGGATCAAGAGTATTGGCAGTGCGGATAAAGTTATCCCGGCAGGCGTTGGAGAGCTTGATCTTGCAATCGCTGATCATCAAGGTCATATTGCCGGGGATGAGTATAGCAGAATCCAGCAGCCAGTAATTGCGGCTGCTGACTTCATCGGCTTGGCGTTCAGTGATTTTTACACAGTTGGTCGTGCCGCTTGCCGCAGTGATGGCAGCGTTGATTTTTTCCGTATCGCTGCCGGTAAAATTATTGGGATCGAGATAATTCATTATTTTGTATCCGGTTATTTTTCAACGATTATACGGGTGTAGATTTTCAACATTTCAGGCTGTAAGGTTATTTGACTGCTGCCATCCGGAAGCGTTTTGACCGGCAAATCATGCTTTTCAGGATAATCCGGCGAAATTGCCGCCGCGGATTTGACTTTTTCCTGCAAAGTGATTTTCAGCGGCTCTGCCGGCGGCAGAAATTTAACATCTTTTTTGCTCAATCTGCCGGGAACTTTGCCGGGAACAAGTTGCAAAGGTATATTCAAGTTCAAAAGCTGAATGTTGATCGTGCCGCTTTGAGTATTTCTGGAGCTTTCCATTATAACCTTGTGGGAAGCTCCTGCAAGCATTACCGGGTATCGGGTATGACCGGTTTGCTTAAGAAGTTCATCCAATACCACCGAGCCTTCTTGGGTATTTACTTTTACATAAGCTTTGCCCCGGATTATGATATTTTCAAAAGCCGCCATCCCCGGCGTAAGCGGAGTAGTCAGCACCATACCCTTGCCGGATTTTCTGCTGATAAGCAAAGGTGTGCCGTCAGCGGCTTTTGCCAGAACTCTGCCAGAAATATTTTTGATCGCCGCCCGGCGGGTCTTGATTTTTTTACCAGTAAAAGTGTATTGGTCTGCTTCCGGCAAATCGCCGGAAAGAAATTCCACACCGGTCAAATCAATATAGCGGGAGCTATTTTGCGGCACAAACTTATTGTCAAAAGTACCGAATGTGCCGGTTATCAAAAGTTTACCGCCATTTTTTACATATTCCTTCAAGGCGGCAATTTCTGCATTGCTCAAGATCGTGGCATTGCCCAGGATCACCAGCTTGAATTTGCTCAAACGCCGGTGGGTAAGCCGGGTGATGAATTCGTGAGGTATATGCTTATCGCTCAAAAGCTGACTTATACCGAACTGTTCACCGGCAAGGTAGGGTTTATCCGGCCGGTAATATGCGTCGTAACGGTGGAACACCCCCACATCAGCGATGGGTTGCTGATTGCGGAAATCCAGCCAATTCCACTCCATATGGGTATTTTCCAGTATCGGGTGACCTATATAAGTGATTACGCCAGAACGGTTCAAGCTGTTGAATGCCCGGTAAATATAACGAACCAGCGGCATATCAGTCAAGCTGTTGTCCCGGTTGAAGATGTGCCACTGGCTGTGACCGTACTCATCGGCAAAAGCCGCCTGCAGTTTTCTGCACGATAATAAATGGCGGTAATTGGCAAACAAATAGTGGTTGGTGCCTTCAATACCCACTACATCCAGATACGGTGCCAGAGTTTGGAATCGCCCGATGGGGTGCTGAAAATCTACCCCGTAAGAAGTTATCAGCACTTGGGGATTGACTTTAGTAATGCGTTCTTTCATTTCCCGGAAAAAGTTGCCGTCCTGCCGCATTTTCCAATCCATCCACAGTGCATTCAGCTGATTGCCCGGGGTAAAGAGTTGGGCCTGATCGTCGGGCATAGGCAGAGTGTATCGGGTATCTTCAGCAAACTTTTTGCGGCAGTATACACATGCACACCTTGCTCCGGTACGCAATATATACAGTTCGTCGATCATCAATATATCGCATTGAGTTTCCCGCACATATTCTTCAAGAATACTTATTACATGATTCCGCAAATACGGGTTGCTGATACACGCCGCCCCCTGAAAACTCTTGAGCGTACCCAAGTCCACCGGAAACCAGCCGGCAGCTTCGGCAGTGGCATAAGCTCCCCGGAAAATGGTGTTGAAGCTGGGTCCGTCAGCGTGACGGATAAGTTTCAAGCCTTCTTCATGGATGATTTTTGCCAGAGCTTTCAGATTGGCAATATGTTCTTTGCGGGCTTTATTGCTGTAACAGAGGTTCCAGAACAGCCCCTGTTCCATTACTGCATTGTATCCGGCAGCTTTGATCCGGCGGCGGAATTGGCGGAACTCTCCGGTGGGCCGAAACACCATACCGCTTTCGTTATTGCCGCCGCCGATGTGGGTGGCACAGATGTTCCAAGCCCATTTTTCCTGATTTGCCAACGGCGGGAACGGCGGTTCCGGGTAGATATTTTTTCCGGCATTGGCATACACACCATCTTGCGGAATATTTTCCGTTACCATTTTGCCCATAACAGCAGGCGGTTCCGGCTCCAGCCGGTCATCGGTCAACTTATCGGGGTTTACTGCAAGCGGGAATGTGGGCAAGCCTTGTTTCCGCCAATAGCGGTTTTTCCAGACGTAATCTTCAGCTTCGGTTATGGTGTTGCGTAAAACCAGCTGATTGACGGCGTAGTTTTTGCCGTCAAACTCCAGCACGGCATGTTTTGCCGGACTTTTTACATAAACGGAAAAGAATATCTGCCGGAAGTGATTGGCTTGTACTGATACATTTTCAGCCACCACTTCGCCGTTGCATTTTACGGTAAGCTCTTCCACCGCCCGGTCGGTATGGCCAATTGTCAGCGACCCCATGTAGATACCCGGTTCCAGCGGTACAGAATATACGCTCTTGCCCTGCGGAGCAAAAAAAACCATACTGCCGGGCAGTTTGCCTTTGGTTTGATATGTTTTGCTGCCAATTGCCTGCATTGTCCAGCCGTGGAACAACAGATCACGCTGGTTTTGCAATATATTTGCACTTTGGAAGGGCATTTGATAAATATCCAGCCACCAGGGAAAATCGTACAAAGATTTGTTGAGTTTTTCTGTACCCTTTTTATCGGCAAAACTTATGTGATAGCCCAGATTTTCCAGATAAGGCCCGGAGGGATAAAATGTTACCGTATTGCCGTGGCGGTAAAAGTGATCGTATTCTCCGGCATGGATCCGGACAAAAAAGCTGTAATACTCCGGATTGGGGCGTTTGCCGAAGTCAAAAATGATCCGGTCGCCCCGTTTATAGATAAAATTCAGGATTTTCTGCGGTTCCTGACAATAGGGATTTATCTGACCAGATACGCTCAATGGCGAAAAATCAAAGACCAGTTTCATGCCGTTTTTCTGTAAATATAAATAGTGTATGTGAGTTACCGGAGCATTGTTTTTGGCGTGATAGAAGAGATTTTTATTGGCATTTTTTATATTGATATTTACCTTGCCCTTAACCGAATTATATTTGTTGCGGTGCCCGTAACGAAGTTCGTAATCGGCTCCATCAAAGAGTTCAGCGGGCAAACTTAAAGTATAACTGACTTTACCGGTATCGGTTTTTTTGTAAATGCTCCGCATAAAAATTTCCAGCTCGCCATTTTCCATAATGCGCACTTCCCGCCGGAAATCCACTGTTGGATCCCCCAGCTGCACAAGATTATGAGTTTTGATCGCACCGGACTCTTTATCAACTGTACAAGCCCGGTCGGGCAGAGCAGCAATATCTTTTACGCCGGTAATACGATCCTCCCGGAGGAACTCTTTGCCATCCAGCAAAACTTTTACTGCCTTGCCGGGCAGAATGGTAAAAGCGTTTTTTCTTACTTGAGGTGCATCCGGGTAGAGCGGGCGGATTTCCGGTGTAAAAAAGAGTTTTACATTTTTGAGCATGAACCTGCCGCCGGAGCCTGAGGTGATAACGATTTGGTTATTGCGGTCAAGCTGAAAACACTTTTTCAAGCTGTAAATATAAGTTTTGCTGCCGCCGTCGGAAGCATTTTTAGCGTTGAGCAGTCTGGGCAAATGGCGGTGATCCAAACGAGCGAGTTTTTTGCCGTTGACAGCAAGCTGCGGCTGAATCTGCGCAGCATTTTTCTGCAAAACAAAGTCAAAACTCAAAGTCGGCACATAACCATTTATATCTTCGCAAGGGGGCAGCTCAAAACTCCACTCTCGCATGTTTTTCCCGGTGGGGAGCTTGACTTGATAAACAAAGTCCGGATTTTTCCGGGCAAGCTCCGTCAAACGCCAGCTTTGGGCAGCAGTAAGCAAACTATCTTGGGCGACAGCGGGGACTGCAACTTTGCTGAATCGCAAATTTCTGAACTCAAAAATGCCGTCCAGCGACGCTGCTCCGAAGTTTATCATCAACTCTTTGCCATCTTTCCAGTTGCGGGCACGGTTGGGGTCAGGCATGGCAAAGATAAATTCCACAGTCTGCCACTTGCCGTTGAACTTGGCGGCGGGTTCTTCAACCGAATAGGTTCTGCTGCGTAAATTTTTGTGATTTTCGCCCAATGCCTGCACCAGCAAAAAGACTTTCGCCCGCGGGTCTTTGACCATGTTTGCCTGGGCTTCAACAGTGATTTTAAGTTGTTCGCCAGCTTGCATCCACGGTGCATACTGCCGCATCCAGCCCCGGGATTTTCCGGAATTGCCGGTGGCAAAATTCATTACCAGCACCTCGCCTCGGGCACTGAATTTCAACGCTTTGGCGCCGGGCGTTTTGCCGGGGCGGAAGTCGGAGAGTTTTACCGCCGCCGGGAGCAGAAAAACTGTCAGCAATAGATATAACAGCAAAAAGTGTTTTTTCATAACATTCTTAACCTTACAATATTACAACTTTTTGTAGTTGTTTTCAATATCATAGGTTTGCAGCAAGCCGTAATGCTCTTTTATCTCTTGAGCATTTTCGCTGGTAACGCTGCCGTCAAGGTGCCCTATATTAGCCAGATTGCCGTGGCGGGTGTGCCAGTGGTGCTGGGCAGTTGATACATTCCCGTAAATAGTTGATATCTGGGTGGTTTTGTCTTTATGCAGACTGTCGCCGAAAAGCGGAAATGATGGATTGGCTCTGCCGATGATTACCGCCCCGGCATTCTTATGGTCAACAGCCACATCGCCCATTTGCATTTGCTGATCTTTATAGTCGTCGTGGGTCAATTTGCCAGGTACACCGTAGCCATCGGATATTTTAAACGGAAATTGCGGAAAATAACTGCCGTAGGAAGATGCGAAACTGCCGCCGGGATTGACCACGCCAAAAGCAAAACCCGGACAGCTGAAAGGCAGATCGGGCCGTTGACCGTTTTGGGTTCCTTCAATAACTCCTGCCCAGCCGAGAAATGTGCCGTAAGTAAATTTTGCAGTACCGAACTGTCCCTGCATTGGCACCCAGTCTTTAGCAACAGTGGCGTATACATTCATATATGTAGCCAATGTCTTCAGATTGCTGGTGCAGCCGGTAGCTCTTGCCCGCTCACGGGCGGCGGATAATGCGGGCAGAAGCATTGCCGCCAATATGGCGATAATGGCGATTACGACCAAGAGTTCGATCAAAGTGAATCGTTTTGAGTGTTTTTGCATGGTAACTCCCTTTGTGGTTATTTTTTGTAAAATGCTGATTTTCTGATTATAAGTTCACTGGCTATGCGTTCAATACGGGATCGCGGCTTGCCGGCGGCAATATCGTCAAACAACACCTCCAGAATACGCTCTGCAAAGTATTCCATATTGCTGCCCAGCGTGGTAATGCACGGTTCCCCCAGCGGCAAATGCCCTCTGCCTTCCAGATTGCCAATGCCGGTGATGTTGAAATCCCCGACTTTATATCCCCGGTCGGTAAATGCCTGATAAAAACCGAAAGCGGTCAAATCCACTTCGCAGATGTGTAACTCTTCCGGCACGACCTCTATATTCATAGCATAGCGGTAGGCGTTGAGCTGACTGTGAGGGAAACCATGTTCCACCAAAGCATATTCATTTTCCTCCCAATCGCTCAACCTTGCAGCGGTAAGCATCATCTGCTTAAAAAAGCTGCGGTTGAAGTGCAATATGCACTTTTTTATACCGTGAAATCTGGCTTTTTTAAATATTTCCGTCATCCCCGGCAAAAAGTCCGGCAGCACTTGATTGCCGTTTTCCAACAAAGGTTCATTGCTCCAGAGCCACACTTTAGGCTTGGGAAATTCGGCAGCCAGTGCCCGGGCATGTAAATTAGAAAATCCTGCTTCCACCAGCAGTCCGTCCACATTGTCCAACAGCCGTTTACTGAAATGTTCCTGTGCCAGATCATAAAATGAATAGAGTTTATACTCCGCATTGCGTTTTTTCAACCCCTCCATAAGCAGCTGAAAGCGTCTGGGGGCTGCCGAACAGTTTTCCGGCGGTATATGGCTGAAATCGCTGGTCATAAAACAGGCGATCCGTGGTTGCCGGCGACGGTACGTTATTTGCGGAACAGCTCCCTTTTTACACCTTATAACACCCTCCTGCTCAAGAATATGCATTGCTCTGCATGCCGTTACATGCGATACATTATACAATTTTGCCGCAGCACGGCTGGAGATAAACTCGCTCCTGCTTATATATTCAGCAGAAGCAAGCAGTTTCCTTAACTTATCAGCAATCTTGCAAGCGGCATTATCAGAGTGCAGCATAAACCAATCTTTCTGTTCAAAAGGAATTTACTGCATTTTGTTTGATTTTTCAATAGCAGCTTGCAAAAAAGTAACAATAAAAGCTCCAACTGTTAACGAAACTGTAAACAAAAAAAGCAAACTTCCACTTTGACCATATCTTTATGGAAGCTGCCGGAGTTTATTCTTCAGCAGTCGGGCTGATCTTGCGGAGCCCACTGATATTTCTTGCGGTCTTCCGGCGTAATTTTGCGGATGACTCTTGCCGGATTCCCCGCCACCAGCGTATCAGCCGGCACATCCCGGATTACTACCGACCCGGCGGCGATAACTGCATTGTCGCCAATAGTTACGCCGCCAATGATCGTAACTGATCCGCCGATCCAGACATTGTTGCCCACCGTTACGGGGAACGCATATTCCCAGCCGTCGATGCGGTCTTGCATATCCAGCGGGTGTCCGGCAGCTAAAATCGACACATTGGGAGCGATCCACACATTGTCGCCAAAGCGGCAATAGTTGCCATCCAGCACAATAAAGTTGTAGTTGGCAAAAAAGTTTTCTCCAACTTCAATGCGAAAACCGTAATCGCACTTAAAAGGCGGCAGGATATTGCAGTTTTTGCCGATCTTGCCGAAGATATTGGCAAGAAAATCCCGCCGCTGCTGAACTTGCGACGGCAGCAGTTTATTATATTCGCAAATGGCATCCTGAATTTTGAACCGGTAAGCCGCCATTTCCGTAGTACGGTTGGGATTGTAAAGCAATCCGGCTTCGGCTTTTTCCTGTTCGGTCATGCCGCCGGGTACGGGTTGGCAAAGGACGGGTTTTTCCTGCATAAAATCAACTCCTTATTAAAGGTAATGAGGCTTTTTACAATAATATACCTTAATCGAGGGTATTTTGCAAGAAAACAGCATATTTCGCGCCGGATATTTATCCCTTAAAAAACAGAGAACGGCTTTCATCTCAAACAAAATTTCTGTTAATTCCGATAGAATAAAAGCCTCCCCGGAAAACAGTCGCACCACCGACATTTATTTTTTTGCTTTTGATTATATGCATATTGTACATATTTTCGGCAAAATCACCTTTTCAAAAAACTATCTGCTTTACGTTGAATTTGGCGTTTCAAAAAATAACTGGCAGTGTCGATCAACAAAATTGCTCCGTTGGCAACCAATACGGATTTGTACGGAACAGTACGGAAGGGAACAGTGGATTGAACTTCCGCCCAGATAATAAACTCTTTAAATGCTCTTTTGGTATTGATACGGCGTTTGACAAATTCAAGATAGAGTAAATCATCTCTATTCTGGTCGTTTTATCATCTTACTTATCTTTTGTGAAAAAATCTTTTTTTCTCAACCAGTACGCCGGAGAAGCGGACCACATATGGGAATAATCGCCGGCAGTCCAGGATTCCCGGATTCCATCCTTCAAAAACGGTTTCCAGCGAGACAGGATTTTCAATTTTTCCGGATCAGGGAGATGATAACGGACCGCCGCCATAAATAAATAATCCATATAGTAGATGGTTGGTTTTACCGGAAATTCACCGGAAAGCACCCGCTGCAACAGTTTTTCCGGCTGGTGCTGCGTTTCCGGCAGACCGAATGCCAGCGCCATAATGTTTCCGATGTTGGTACAGATCTTGCGCCCGTCCTGCGGCGGAAGCCACCGGTTGACGGGGACTCGGGACATACCGGGGATGCCGTCTGCATACGCCTGATGTACCGGATCCCACAGCAGATGGTTAAAGGCCTGCCGGACTGTATGTGCCAGTTGATGGAACTGCTCCGCATCGTGGGGCATGTCGATGAGCAAAGCGATCTTTTCCATTGCCTGCAGGGCGCCGTACCACAGGGCTGTCATTGCCGCAGTTCCCCGGTCCGCCGGTGGATGATGATAGATGATATCGCCATCCACAGCCCATTCAATGAACAGATAATTTTCCGCCTGCGAAATCAAGCCTTCCGGACCGGTCATGGACCGGAAATGTTCAAAAACGATCCGGATCGCATCATAACAGCTTTCCGCGAATCGTTTTTCGCCGGTGCGTTCCAGATATTCCTGCATCATCAGAACAAAACAGAGTTCGTAGGAGGTGTGGAACATTTTTTTCTGCTGACGGAGCAGGAGTGTTGTCCGGAAAAGATCTGCTCTGGCAAGGCGTGTCTCCCCGAAGGCAAGTGCTGCAATGTTGGCGCCGATCCGGTAATCGCCGGTACAGCCAAGCCCCTCATGGTGCGCTGGGGAGTCCAGATGGATCCGCTGCATACAGACCTGCAACAGTTCAAGGCAGCTGTCATCCAGTTTTTTCAGCCACGGTTCCGGAAGATTTTTGATCGCCCGTTTCCGGCAGGGTTCCCAAGTCCGCTCCCAAAAACAGAACTCCAGTGTTACCGCATCATCACAATCGGAGTTCGTGCGGAAGTCCGAGGGGATCAGATTGACTTTGATATAGCGGCACGGATAGATCCGGAATGTCCGGCAGGAACTTTCTCCCGGCTTGCTGGCAAAAAATTCCTCCGCTGCCTGATCGGGTCTGACTCCGTACAGTTCTTCACATTCAAAGAACATCTTGACGCTGTTTTGTCCAGCGGCGCGCACTTCAACTTGTCCGGCGGAAAGTCGCGGCAGTTTCAGGAAGAACGTAACGGGGCGACCGGGTTTGACAAGTAGTTTATTGCCGCAGCGCCGGATGTTTTCGCCTTTCCCGAACGGAAAAAGATACGGAAGAACTGTGATTTTTTTGTTGGTCAGCGGCGGCAGGTCCATAAAGCAGACCGGCAGCGGAAGCCGGACCGGAACGCAGTCGTTCAACCATTCCGACTCGTTCTCTTCCTCATCCCGCCAGGCACAGCGGCAGTATGCGTGGGAAATCCTGAACTGCCAGTTGTCCGGCGTGATATGCGTATCCCCGGCGTGCAGTTCGCTCCATACCCAGCCATAGCCGAGGGTGTAATCGGACTGCACCAGAGGCACCGGAACAACTTGAAAACGGAATTCATTTTTTCCGTGCCGGAGCCATGGAGTCACATTGCGGGAATCGCCGAACCACCAGTCCGGCGCACCGGTCTTGCCGAAATCGCCTCCCACTTCCACCGGGCCGTCTTCTGCAAAGACGCCGTTGACCAGCAGACGGAAACGGCATCCTGCTGAGAAGTCCAATATGCACGGTGATTCACCATCCCATTCATAGAAAAAACGGAACTCAAGCAGGGTGTGCTGCCATTGATCCGGCACATAGTTATACAGGTCAAAAATCGAATGGGGTAACTTTTTCCATTGCGGATATTTTTCCGGATCACACCAGATAGCACCGGTCAAGTATCGGCTGGGAAATATATCTGTCGCTGTTGTCATTCTTCTCTCCCTGCTTCAATGTTTTCCACTCCGAGCCGTCCCTTCATGATAAAAGAACCGAAAAGAGAGATCACAACATTTCTCATTCCCCAAGCCATTTCTTCATCTCCTGTCTGCTTGCGGTTGCAGAGTTCTTGTTTGTGTAATAAGGTTAATATAGCATCGCAGAAGAAAAATACAAGGTCCCCCGGTAAATTACGCAGGATTCAGAGTGAACCGCAAAGATATTTTGCCGCGCCTTTTTCGTTTTATAAAGATCAGGGAAACCGGAAAACGATACCTGTTTCCGGATGTTTTTTCAAACATTCATCTTCAGGAAGATTGCAGTAACAGCTTAGTATTATATCTCTGACGAAGAGAAGAGTACTAACAGAGAATGAATTTTAGGAGAATGCAAATGTCTGTTAATTCCGCAGAAATAAAAACCGCCCCGGAAAACAGTCGCGTTGCCGGCATTTATTTTAATCCGGCTTTTCTCAGGCTTGACTTCCGTAAATTTTTTATTATTTACACGCAATATCAGGAACTCTATTCGTATATGTCATATCAATATGGTATGGAAACCATATAAAACAAAAGGAAAGAGTATTGTGAAAATGACACTTGCTGATTGGCCGGTACTGATTGTATCCGGAGAATTTTCTGCAGACAGTAATGAGGGACACCGCTTGCGTGAGCTGCTGAATGAATTAAAGAAGACTTCCGGTTG
>JAFVQX010000108.1 GCA_017504585.1 Lentisphaeria bacterium | reverse complement strand
TGAGGAGGTTTTTATGAAGATACAATAGGATTTATTGCAGCGTATCCAAACTGCCGGGCAGGAGCATTTGCTCAAGTTTTTTGAAGAGTTGCCGGAAGATAAACAGTCTGCTTACCTTGACGAGCTTGCCAGTCAGGATTGGGAGCTTTTGCCGGCGCTTATTCGGGAATACGTTTTGCAGAAGCCTGCTATTGCTTTGCCGGAAAATCTGGAACCGGCGCCCTATTTTCCGCTGGAACCCCGCAATGGATCTGAAGCTGATTATTATGCTCAAGCCGATGTTGCCGGTGCCGAAGCACTCTCTTCCGGCAAAGTTGCCGCCATTACTGTTGCCGGCGGTCAGGGCAGCCGGTTGGGCTTCGATGGACCGAAAGGCACTTACCCCATTGCGCCCGTCAGCGGCAAGACCCTCTTCCAGTATTTTGCCGAAGCCCTGCAAAGTGCTTCGCGCAAGTACAATACATCTTTGCACTGGTATATCATGACCAGCGTTATCAACGATAAAGCCACCCGGGACTTTTTTGCCGGAAATGATTACTTTGGCTTGCCTGCCGACCGGGTACACTTTTTTACTCAAGGCTTTATGCCTGCCATCGGTTACGACGGCAAACTGCTGATGGCAGATAAGGGCGCGCTGGCGCTTTCGCCCGATGGGCATGGCGGCACGCTGCTGGCTTTGCGGAAATCCGGTATGCTGGACGATATGAAAGCCCGGGGCGTGGAGTATTTGAGCTATTTTCAGGTGGATAACCCGCTGGTGCCCGTGGTGGATAAACGTTTTATCGGATTGCATATACTGGAAAAGAGCGAAATGTCTGCCATTACCCTTGCCAAGACCAACGCTCACGAAAAGGTGGGCAACTTCTGTGTGGCAAATGGCAAACTCCATGTCATTGAGTACAGCGATCTGCCGGAAGCTCTTGCTCTGGCCACCGATGCAAACGGCAAACTCAAATTTATTGCCGGAAGTCCAGCCATACATGTTATCAGCCGCGCTTTTGTGGAGCGCCTCACTTCCGGCGGCAGGTTGGAGCTGGATTGGCACCGTGCCGATAAAAAGATCAAATGTATCGACAGCAATGGCAGCGCTGTGGAACCGGATTCACCCAACGGCGTCAAGCTGGAGTCTTTCATTTTTGACGCCCTCAAACTTGCCGGTAAGACCATGATCTTTGAAGCCGACCGCAAAGAGGAGTTTGCCCCCACCAAAAATGCCACCGGTGTTGACTCTGTGGAGAGCTGCCGCTTGATGATGATCGAGCGGGATTGCCGCCGGTTGGAGCGCTGCGGCGTAACTGTTCCCCGCAAAGCCGATGGCAGTGCAGATTGCGCCGTGGAATTTTCGCCCAAAGCTGTATGGGACGACGAAGATGCCCGGAATTATGTGGCCAGGCACAATATAAGCTGTATCGAACCGGGCGCCTCGCTTTATTGGGAGTAAGATGTTTAAGATAATAAACTTTTCCGGCGATACCATCCGCCTGGATGATTGCGGAGTATCCCGGAGCGTAACTGATGCCTGTCGGCGTTCCGGTACTGCGGTGGAGGGGATCGTGGCGCTCAAAGATGCGGTTTCGCTGGTGTGCAGCGAAAATTGCGATGCGCAAATCCGGCATGAATACCGTTTTACCGCCCTGGGCAGGGTTTCTTATGAAGATATTTGCGCAATATTGCGCTGCCGTTATGATAACGAATTCCGTACGGTCGGTGTTTTTCCGCTGGCTGACGGATATTGGTCGCTGACCGAAAAAATTTTAACCGGAAAACAGTAGTTACGGAAGATAATTATGTTGCAGCAGTTGGAAGTTACCGAGTTGGTGAATGACATCAACCGGCGGCAGGATGGGAAGAGTTTTTCCTATGCTCTGGCGGCGGGATTTTTTGCCTTGATGATCATGATGTTTGGTTTGACCATGCTTTACAGCACCTCTTTTGCCACCGTGGGTGAGCGGTTTTTTCATGCCCAGCTCAAGTGGGCGGTCATCTCGCTTTTTGCCATGGGGGGCGTGATCTTTGTAGGCTATCGCCGGATCGGCTCGTGGAGTTTGTGGCTCATGGGTATTCTGGCGGTTTTGCTGATCTGGGCATCTTTCTTTTCGCCCGAGATCAAAGGTGCCAACCGATGGATCGTTATTCCCGGCGTAAGTATGCGTTTTCAGCCGTCGGAAATGGCAAAAGTCGTACTTTCACTCTTCGGCGCCAAAGTCGTTTCCGACCAGCTGCGCAGCGTATCCAACTGGCGGCAATTCAAAAATCTCCTGCTGCCGGCAAGCATGATCTTCGCCATATTGCTGTTGGTCATTTGCGGCAAAGATCTGGGCACAACACTGCTGTTGACCGTTGCCATGATCTCGCTGCTTTTTGCCGCAGGATTGCAGAAGCGTTTCCTTTTGCTGATCCCCATTGGCATTGCTTTATTGACGCTTTATCTGATCTTTTGCGACCCGGAACGGCTCTCCCGCGTTGCCAGCATACTCAACCCCGGCGATAAAGAGTTGCGCGCCGCTGACGGATACCAGTTATGGAACTCGCTGCTGGCCCTCGGTTCCGGTGGATGGGATGGCATCGGTTTTATGGAAAGCCGCATGAAACAAAGTTATCTGCCCGAAGCCCACACCGACTTCATTTTAGCCATCGTCGGCGAAGAACTCGGATACATCGGATTGATTTGTGTCATTGCCGGCTACATCGCTTTCGGTTATTTCGGCATGAAAATAGCCCTCAACAGCCGATCACGATTCGGTATGCTTTTAGCTCAAACCATCACACTCATCATCGTTCTGCAAGCCGCCATCAATATTGGCGTAGTTTCAGGAGGGCTGCCCACCAAAGGTATTTCTGCTCCGCTGATAAGTTACGGAGGCAGCAACCTTTTGATGAATATGGTAATGGTGGGGTTATTGGTAAGTGTGGGCTTGGAGAACGTCCCGGGTTTGACCGACAACTGGCCCTTCCGTAAAAGCAAGTGATCTTGCGGGAAATCTCGAGCCTTGCTGCGATGCTCGCTCGGTCGAGTACAGTCGTACACTCCCTCGCTGTGCGTCTTGCAAAACTCGACATTTCCACGCAATATCACTTGCTTTTGTTGTGTTATCTTGCGGATTATGGCGAACCTTACTGCGTCGCGCCCCTCGGTCGAGTACAGTCGTACACTCCCTCGCTGTGCGTCTTGCAAAACTCGACATTTCCACGCAATATCACTTGCTTTGGTTTTGTTATCTTGCGGATTATGGCGAGCCTTACTGCGTCGCGCCCCTCGGTCGAGTACAGTCGTACACTCCCTCGCTGTACGTCTTGCAAAACTCGACATTTCCACGCAATATCACTTGCTTTTGTTGTGTTATCTTGCGGATTATGGCGAGCCTTGCTGCGTCGTGCCCCTCGGTCGAGTACAGTCGTACACTCCCTCGGGGACGCTCCTTGTAAAACTCGCCAGATGCTCGCAATATCACTTGCTTTTGTTGTGTTATCTTGCGGGAAATCTCGAGCCTTGCTGCGATGCTCGCTCGGCTTGTCCGCCGCATACGCCCGGCTTCGTTACACTACGCCGTGGCAAGCGGGCGATAGTTCGTGTGGCGGCTGTCGGACGGGTCGGACAAGTCGGACGGGTCGGACGGGCATTGCCGCCAACTGTTGCGATAGTTTGCGTGGCGGCTGATGCCGCAAAACCGTGGCATGTGCGTGGGCGGCAAAAATTACCCAGCGTATAGCTCGCAGGAGTAGCGCGTCTACCGGCTGCAGCGGGCTTTGCCCGCTTCCCAATACTTCCCAAACCCTCCCAAATCTTCCCAATTCTAT
>JAFVQX010000107.1 GCA_017504585.1 Lentisphaeria bacterium | reverse complement strand
GTTTTTGTGCAGAATATTGGTGTTGTTTTTTGTTAAATCCGAAAATACGATCCAGCTGGTACACTCATGGTCAAGTTTTCCAGTTTGCGCCTGTATTTGCTGTGTTGTAAATATAGCAATACAAATCAATACCGACAATAGAATTTTCTTCATTATCAATCCTTTTTATAATCGCCGTTGAATTTATTAATGAGTTCTTTCAAAATCTGAAATTAGCCAAGACATGCCCGAAGGTGTCTGTAACCCATTTGTCGATTTCCGGAGCAGACGGTTTACCGTCAAGCTTGCAATTTACCAATTCCACATCGGATTTCACCATCCGCAGGGCGTGTTCCCAGCTTCTGTGGCAATAGAGCTGGAGATTTTCCATGCGGCTCGCTTTTACATGCTCAAGGTAGAATGCTGTTTTTCCGGCATCGGTAAAATTATCCCATAAACCGCATCCGGCTTGATGGGGGTATTCCAGCACGATATCGCTCAAAAACATTCTTGTTATCGGTGCAGTTTCCGACCCGGTTATACCATTGGGGTAAACGCCCGTACCGCGGATATGGCTGAACGATATATTGTCGATCGTACCGCTGCCGTTGCCGTGATAATCCACCGAAGTAGTTATATCCAGCGGGCGTTGAGCATTGAGGATCATGTTATTGAAACTTATATTGCTGATTTTAGCCCCCTGATCGCCGCGCCAGCTGGCACAGATGACCACACCATAACCGGCAGATCTCACTACGATATTACTGATTACAGCATCGCTGATTTTTGTGCCAGAGCCCAGACCGATGCGGATACCCGCCTGATTGGTGGACAATATGCAGTTGCTTATTACAATATTCCGGCAGTCATACGGCTGCGAAAGTTTTCCTGAACAGCTCCGCAAGGTTATGCAGTCATCGCTGGTGTCGATATTACAGTCGCTGACGATAGCATTGCGTACACAATCAAGTCCGATGCCGTCGCCATTGTGGCCGCGTTTGTCGTTGCGGACGGTCAATCCATGAGCTTTCACATCGCAGCAGCCGTGGAAGAAACAACTCCAATATGGAGCGTTGAATATTTCAATATTTTCCACGGTGACATTGCGGCATTCGCAAAAGTAGATCATCTGTGACGGACGCAGTTCAGGCATAAGAAAGTTGTTGTAAACCGTATTTTCCCATTGGGGGTCGATCTTATTGAACCACGCTTCCTGCGAGCCATCTATCCGTCCTTTACCGCTAATGATGATATTTTCCTGGCCCACCGCTGCAATCAGGTGACCTCCGGATGTATGCTCGGCTTTTGATACAGAATTCTGTTTACAGAAATCCGGCGGGTTATAATCTGACAGATCGGGACTGCCTTTGATGATTGCACCGTGTTCCAGATAAAGCATGGTGTTGCTTTTCAAATAGAGTGTCCCGCAAAGGTAGGTTCCCGGCGGGCAATATATTCTGCCGCCTTTATCCAACGCCTTTTGAATGGCATGAGTATCCAATGTTTTACCATCGCCGACAGCACCGAAATCGCGGATATTGATAAATTCTTTCTGCATGATAATATATACCTTTATTTTACAATAGTTTTATTCATTGCCCGGTTGAGCTTTTCTTTCCAGAGCATCAATGCAGCCGGATCATTTTTGGTCATAACTTCATCAAGGACTTTTGGGCTGGAAAGCTTCAAAAGTGCTTCATCTTTGCTTGCCCCGGCAGTACGGAGCAAGTACAAATCTTCAACAGCTTCACGGTAAGCTTCCAGCCGGATAGTCGGGATGGGACCGTTATCTCCATGGTGGACAAGAAAAACGCCGCCGACAGTTTTATCATCTGCCGAATGCCAGTCGTTGCCGCGCCAGGCATTCATTGCCCATACTGACATACCGTGAGCTTTCATCAGAAAGCCACGCATACCGCGAAAACGGTAATAGGGCAGATAATCCTGGGTATTGCCGCTGTTGGCACACAAGTATGGAACAAAAAGTTTGCCGGAACGCTGGCAGAGTGCAAGTTCTTCTGCCGCAGCAGAACGGCTCAACAGCCGTGATTCCCAGGGGCTTATAAGGGTGATTCCGGCATCAAGTATCCGGCGGACATCATCTGTACTGCTCCAGGTTGCAAAGTTGCAGAATGTTTTAAGTTTGAATTCATTAGCCGTCTTAATAAATTCTACGCAGTCGGGAATATCTTTGGTACGGGGTTCGTCCATAAGATTCCAAATCATATTTTCAGGGTTGATTCCGGCTTTCTTCATCGCGGCGAGATATTTTGTCAGCCATTCCCGGAAAAGCTTTTGCCCCGCTTCAGAACCGAAACGCACATTGGAGCCGAGTTTTTTCATTACCCGGTCAAATTGCGATATGCAGCCGAAGCCATACATGGGGTAAAGTTTTGTATTTTTGAATTCTTTTACGCTGAAAAGCTCAAGTTCTTCTTGCAGCGTGTCAGCCATATCATCAACAACTTCGATCTTTCCTGAAGAATTCTTTTTGAAATGCTTTGCCGCCGGACGGTCATTAAGTACGATCCAGTTGATATGATACTCTCCACACAATGCCCAATATTTTTTGAAAGTATTTTTTGCCCACGAATAGTTGTAAGGGCCGGTTGCTCTTACGATCACATCCAGATCATCCGGCATCCGCCAATTCTGTAAATCGAGCGTTATCACAACCGGACGCGATTTATCTTTGTTTACCGTAGAAACCAGCGAGCTTTTCCAAGTATATTTACCGGTTGGCAAATCACTTTTCACATCTATCCAGAGCAATCTTGTTTCGCCGGAAGGTACTGTAATAATATTTGCTTCATTAAGTTTGACCAACGGTTCCAACACTGTTCTGCCCAGCCGGTCAAGCCACGGGACAGCTTCTTTTACAGTAAAAATATCGCTGGCGGGTATCTTGCTGCCGTCAATAAAATCACTTTCTTCCCAGCGGAAAATCTGGGTATCCTGTGTTTGGTTATAGAGTGCTATACAAACAGATTCTTTATCGTTGCGTCCGGCACTGACAACGATTTCCGGCAGTTTTTCAGCAGCTTTTGCTCCGGGGGGGGTACTTATTTCCATACGGGTAAAAAGCGGAATCTGTTCCATAAGGAACTTGCCATCGGTTTTATCTGATGCAATTTTTTCCGTCCCCGCTTTCCGGGAGCGGTTGCGTTCTTTGAGCGATTGTTTTTTCATATTTTTGCCAAAGGCTTTTTTCAGCAGAGCTTCCAGCATCGGATGGCTGGTTTCGCGGAAGATTTTCAAATCGTAGCTGTAAATGACCGTACCTTTGCCGCAGATATTCTCCTGAATAACTGCTACTGCCGAACCTTTGACTGTCAGCAGCAACGGCTTCCAGAGTTTATCATTGGTTTGGAATTTTTTTACTGCTAAAAAATTGCTGCCTCCAGCACAAAAATCGGCATAATCCTTGCTGAAAGTGCATTTAGTACCACTTTCACCCTTGGCCAATGCAATATAATTTTTGCGGTTCCATGGCGAAAGTTTTATGCTGCTGAAATAATTACATACCGGAGTTGTCATATATTTCAGAGAATCGTAAGTCTGAGTACCACAATATGCCACGCCGCCCCGACGCATAAATTCAGTAAAACTATTGGCGATCGCCTTGTTGGCAAAAAGCTTTTCCCAGCCATTGAATGCCAAACCGAAAATGACCAGACTGGAGTTATCCAACGCCTCGCAGCACCGCAAAACAGTTTCATCGGTCATCTTTGTTTTGCTGCCAATAGAGAATTGCCGGACATCCAGTGGATACGGCTTAAGATCCATAGCCCCAACTGTACCGAATACAGTTACAGTGTCAGCGTATACTCCAAAACTTGATAAAACCAAGAGTGCACATAGCAGTAAACTTTTCATAAAAGCAAATCCTGTAATAAAAATATTTTATTTTGACTGTGCTTTATTCATTGCCCGGTTGAGCTTTTCTTTCCAGAGCATCAATGCAGCCGGATCATTTTTCTGCATGAGAGTATTCAGTGTTTCCGGGGCGGCAAGTTTCTGCAGTACAGAGTCTTCCGCAGCGGCGGCTCTCCGCAGCAGATACATATCTTCCGCTGCTTCGCGGTAGGCTTCCAACCGGATAGTCGGTATGGGCCCACGTTTGTTGTGATGTACCAGAAATGCTCCGCCCAGACTTTTATCGTCATCAGAATGCCAGTCGTTGCCCCGCCATGAATTCATTGCCCACATGGAAATACCGCAACATTTCATAAGAAAACCCCTCATGCCGCGGAAGCGGTAATAAGCAAGATAAGCCTCGGTATTGCCATTGTTGCTGCAAAGGTAGGTCAGAAATTTTCTGCCCGTTTTCCGGCAAATTGCAAGCTCTTCTGCTGCTGTTTTACGCGAAAGCAACCGCGGTTCCCACGGAGCAAGCAGAGAACACCCGGCATCGGCTATTTGCCGCACATCATCAACGGTACTCCAAGTGGCAAAATCGCTATAACTTGTGAGCTTGAATTCATTGGCGATTTTTATAAATTTAACGCAATCGGGAATATCCTTGCTGCGGGGTTCATCCATAATGTTCCAAATTATATTTTCTGTGCTGATTCCTGCTTTCTGCAATGCAGCAAGGTATTTTGTCAGCCATTCACGGAAAAGCTTTTGTCCCTCTTCAGAGCCGAAACGCACATCAGAGCCAAGCGTTTTCATCACCTTGTTGAATTGCGATACACTGCCGTAACCGTACATCCAGAAAAGTTTTTTGTTTTTGAATTCTTTGATGCTCAAAAGCTCAAGTTCTTCAGACAACGTGCTGTCCATATTGTCTGCTGTTTCGATTACACCGGCAGCGTTTTTCTTGAAATTTCTCAAGGCAGGCCGCTCGTTGAGCTGTATCCAGTTGATATGATAATCTGCACACAATGCCCAATAGGCTTTGATCTTGTTTTTTGCCCATGAAAATTTATATGGCCCGTAAGCAGATACCATTAAGCCCAAATCATCCGGCATCCGCCAATTCTGTAAATCAAGCGTTATCACAACCGGACGCGATTTATCTTTGTTTACCGTAGAAACAAGCGAGCTTTTCCAAGTATATTTACCGGCTGGCAAATCACTTTTCACATCTATCCAGAGCAATCTTGTTTCGCCGGAAGGTACTGTAATAATATTCGCTTCATTAAGTTTGACCAACGGTTCCAGCACCGTTCTGCCCATACGGTCAAGCCATGGAACTGCTTCTTTTACAGTAAAAATATCTCTGGCAGGAGTATTGCTGCCGTCAATAAAGTCGGCACCTTCCCAGCGGAAAACCTGTGTATCCGGTGTTTGGTTATAGAGTGCTATACAAACAGATTCTTTATCGTTGCGTCCGGCAGTAACAACGATTTCAGGCAGTTTTTCAGCAGCTTTTGCTCCGGGAGGAGTGCTTATTTCCATACGGGTAAAAAGCGGGATCTGTTCCATAAGGAATTTGCCGTCAGCTGCAACTTTTGACAATGCTGTAAGGGCAGCAGCATCTTTAGCCAGCAATCCCATAGCTTCCCGGTTATTGAAGCCGCTGGCGGACTTTTTCCAGCCGCTGTATTCTTTTTTTGCATGATTCTCGCGGGCAAAGTTGGCACGGATCATTGGGGCGTCTGCCAAATCCAATTCAGCAAGATCAATCTTCAGATTTACAGTATAGCTTTTTTCTTTGTTATCAACTGTTGTAACGATATTTTTGCTGTTGAACAGCGTATTGCCATTGCAGCTGTCGTAAATCGTATTGGCACGGTTGATGATAAAGTGATAGTTGCCGCCTTTGCCGGGAATGGTGTTTTCCAGAATTACTTCCACGCACTCATCTTTCCAGAGTTCACCATCACGGAGGGTGAGAGCTTTAGCGGCATCCGAGGGATATGGGGCATGACTCTCAAAAGTTATGTCGAGTATATTGCCGCGGCGTTTGACTGTTACCCGGGTCGGGAATAAGGCTTTTTGACCATTTTTTGAGTTTATCAACTCAATCGTACCGCCTTGTGACAGATCCATAACAGTACCGTCATTGGCACTTCCGGCAGTTTTGCCCTGCTGTTTGATACGGTTGCGTTCTTTGAGCGATTGTTTTTTCATATTTTCGCCAAAAGCTTTTTTCAGCAGAGCTTCCAGCATCGGATGGCTGGTTTCGCGGAAGATTTTCAAATCGTAGCTGTAAATGACCGTACCTTTGCCGCAGATATTTTCCTGAATAACTGCTACGGGAGTACCTTTAGCGGTAACTACCAGCGATTTCCAGAGTCGTGGATCGTTTTTGAATCTCTTGATATGCAGGAATTTGGCTTCCGGGGCACAAAAAGCAGCATATTCTTCTGTCATCTTGCAGATCGTGCCGTTATCGCCTTGGGCAAAATTAAGGTAATTATTACGCTGCCACGGAGTAATTTTTACACTGTGGAAATATTTGATCACCGCTGCGGAAACCTTACTCAGCGAGTCATAAGACTGGAATCCGAAATATGCCACTCCGCCGCGGCGCAGGAATTCAGTAAAGCTGTTGCCGATCGACTGATTACCAAAAATCTGCTGCCAGCCGCTGAAGTTTAATCCGAAAATCACCAGCTTGGAATTATCCAACGCTTCGCAGCAGCGTAAAACCGTTTCGTCGGTCATTTGTGTTTTGCTGTCGATCTTGAATTCCCGGACATCCAGCGGATATTTTTTCAGATCCATAGTGCCTTTAACACCGAAAACTGTTACCGTATTGGCACTTAACGCCAGAGCCAGCAGAGAAAAAAACAAACATATCAATAATTTTTTCACAAGAAGCACTCCATATTACTATATTTTCTCATATAACATACTATACTTGAAAAATCAGTAACGCTTTTCTTTTTCTGCGGAAAAATCCTTAAAAAACACCTGATTGTGTTCCACCATAGCTGTATCAGCGGCAAAAACCAGTTTGTGACCATTGATCGAATCCGCCAGAGTCGTACAGCTGATACTGGTAGGCTTGCCCTCAACATGATCCACAAAATCCATTGCCAGCCGCAAATCACCTCCGCCATGATCTCCGGTGATTCCGGTAGTATCTCCGCAATTATTTATATCGGTCATTTCTTCGGTGTTGCCGCAATGTTCTTTTGACGGATCCAAATCACGGTGGCGGATCACAAATTTATTATCGTCAAAAACGCCTTCGATTTCGCCGGCAGTCCCCACGATGTGTATCTTACGCATGGGGCGTGCCGTGTTGGTCACCAGATTGTGAGTGGCAACAGTTCCATCGGCAAAAGTTATTATAACGCTCTGACGGTCGATTTGGTTGTTGTCGCACTTCCAAACGCAGCGGGAATGGGGAAAATCAGGCTGCATAAGCTCTTTCAAACGCTGTTCATGGTTATTTAATTCCGGCGTGTAGGCATGAGATGGCCACACATAGGCGTTCCACGCCAGCGGATGTTCCAGATGCAGACGGCGTACTGAATAGTCGCAAGTTTTTTCCAACGGACAGTTGAGCATACAGTGGGTTCCGGAATTTTCCGGTGCATTTGCTTTATTAAAAAAGTACAATCCGCCCATACTGTCAACTGATACCGGGGCAACTCCGCTCATCAGCCAGGTTATCAAATCTATATCGTGACAGCACTTTGCCAGCAGCATCGAAGCCCCGCAAGTTTTGGTATTGTTCCATTTGCCCCGGACAAAACAACTGGTGTAATGATGGTAACTTACATGTTCAGCGGTGCATATATGCATTATTTTGCCGATCTTGCCATCTAAAATATTCTTCTTTATTTCTGCATAAAAAGGTGCATAACGCAATACATGGCAGATCATCACTTTGCGTTGAGTCTGCCGGGTAGCGGCATCAAGGGCTTCCACTTCGTGCATGTTGGTAGCAAAAGGTTTTTCGAGCAGCACATCGTAACCGGCTTCCAGCAAGGGTATGGTGGTTGCCACATGGTCTGCATCCATGGTGCCATTGATCACGGCATCAGCGATCTTGCCTTTTTTAACCAGTTCTGCGGCATTTTCAAAACACATATCTTCAGAGAAACCGAAATATTCCCGACAATATCTCCGGCGGTCTTCAAGCGGGTCTGCCACCCCGACGATCTTAAGTTTATCCGGACAGATTTTTGCCAGTTCAGCATAACAAAGTGCACGATGACCGGCACCAACAATAACAGCGGTGATCATAAAAAATCCTTTCTTAACAATATATATTCAAAAAATGATAATCAATTTGGGGTTTACCGGCAGGCAATGAGAGTCCGAAGAGCTCTTTACGGAGAATTTTATTTGCAGTTTGCTCCTGGCATATTCTGCCTTTTTCTGCGTAAAGAGTATTTCTTCAGCAACCCGCCGCTTAAACGGATAAACAGTTATATTATATTGGCTGCGGCTGATAACAACTGATTATTCAGCGGTCTTCCCGCCGAAAGCCTTTTTTACAAGTGCATCAAGCATCGGGTGATTGGCTTCGCGGAAGATTTTCAAGTCATAGCTGTAAATGACAGTACCTTTTTCGCAAATACTTTCCTGAATAACCGCCACTGGCGTACCTTTGGCGGTAACGACCAGCGGTTTCCAGATTTTGGGATCATTCTTAAATCTTTTCACATTCAGAAATTTGGCATCCGGGGCACAGAAGTTGGCATATTCTTCTGCCATCTTGCAGTTTACTCCATTATCGCCTTTATCAAAGTTAAGATAGTTCGCGCGCTGCCACGGTGCAAGCTTGATACCGCGGCAATACAAAACTACGGCTGTATTGACATAACGCAGCGATTCATATGTCTGGGCGCCAAAATATGCCACGCCGCCCCGACGCAGAAATTCAGTAAAACTTGCGGCGATTGATTTATTGCCCAAGAGCTTGCTCCAGCCGGTGAAATTTAATCCGAAAATTGCCAGATTGGCTTTATTCAATGCTTCACAGCAGCTTGCGGCTGTTTCGGGAGTCATTTTTGTATTTTTATCTATCTTGAATTCCCGGACATCCAGCTGATACTTTTTAAAATTCATTGCCCCTTTATAGCCGAAAACCGCTGCCGTATTGGCACTCAAAGAGAGACACAATGCGGTAAATACCGCACAAATCAACATTTTTTTCATAACAAAATCATCCTTTACTTTAATATTAAAAATTACTATGTAATTATTACACATCTATTGTGAATCAATAATAATAGCATAAATCACTTCTGCCGGCAGGCCTGAGTGATTGAAAAAAACCCTGATGCGGATTTTTGCCGGCTTTGATCTGAATACTGTCTACATGCCCATCCAGAAATCCCATATTGCCGACATTTCCGCCGCCATGTCTGGCAAAAACGTGTCCGTCTGTATAAGTTAGTGATACATGAAATGACCGGTACAGCGGCAGCGAGGCATCATAGCAAGTTGCGTCGGTATGACTGACAAATTTACTTTGTTTTTCCCGCGAATCTCCGACATAAGCACTGGTTGAGGGATCAACTACCGTTCCGATCGTTGCCCAGCGCCACTGATTAAGACCGGTACCATACCATGTGGCAAAGCTTACACCATATACCCGGTCATTGGTAAAATCTGTTTTAGGGGTTGCAGTTCTATATACCGAAGGGCACATAAAGGCATCATAGCCTGTGGTATAGCCGTTCCGGAGGATCACCCGGTGATAATAGTAGTCTTTTTGTGTAACATTGTAAGTAACTTTTGCACATCTTAATGCAGCTAAATAAATATCATCCGGCAATACATGGTCAGTATAATCCTGAGCGTATAAACTGCAGCTCAAGGTCATCTGTTTAAGGTTGTTTACACAATTAGCGGTACGAGCCCGCTCCCGGGCCGCCGAAAGAGCCGGCAGCAGCATTGCCGCCAGAATTGCAATGATCGCAATAACCACCAGCAATTCAATCAAGGTAAATCTCGTACAGGATTTCTTCCACGCTTTGAAATCACAATTTTCCATTTTCATAATCCGACCTCCTTGCAGTTAGAAATATTTTTACACTCACAAATTAAGATTCTTTACACTCTCTTTTTCTATCATATACATAGGTATTGGAGTAACCATACGCCTGATTTTACCGCCCATCGGCAAAGCTTTTACCTGCCGGATAAACTCTCTGATCGGCAAAGCTGTATCTATATCGACCGTTGTAAGTCCCGGAGTCAATTCAACACCGGAACTGACAAACCCCATCACAGAAAGCTGATCGGGTATGGATATATTCAGTTCTCCGGCAGCTTTATATACCAATTCTGCCCATTGATTTGAATAGCAAAGCAATGCAGTCGGCACTTGGGGTAATTCCATCATGCGTTTCAGCTCATTGCGAATCTCTTTATAGTATGCCGAAGGAGTATGTTCCTGCAGCTTGCTGTTGATCAGAGAAGGCCGGAAAATATAACAATCCCGATTATCCACCGCACATTCAGCCAGCATTTCAATATAATCATCATATTGTATTCCATGAAAAGATCCGCATCGCAGCGGCACGAATGAAGCGATCCGGCGATGCCCCATTTTATGCAGATATTTTAATGATTCTTTCCACCATTGCGGCAATGAGGTATAGCAGCCGCTGCCATGTATGTACTTAAAATCACTCTTATTAGCCATTGTTACATATACCGGTACCGGCAGAGAGTTTAACGTATCACAGCAATCTTCCGACCCCATCAAACCTGATACATATATTATAACAGCCCCGACTTTATGCTCATGCATCAACAAATTCAATGATTCGTCAGTAAGTGAATTGAACTCTGCATCAGATATACTGATCACTTTAAGCTTGCTGTCTTCTGCAATCAATCTTAACGTATAACTGCGTAAGTTTACCGCCAGAATCGACTGGATATTTACCGGCAGATAATTACTCTGGAACACTTGCCTTGCGACGAGCGTATAATATTTTCGCTCCGCAGCATATTCAATGCTCCGCGAATCGTTTCGCGGCAGACCCCAAAGCGTTTGGCAAGAGTTGTTTCGCCCGGGAGTTTCTGGTTGGGGGAACTTCCGGTGAACAGTTCCAGCTTAAGCTGATTATATATTTTAATTTGCTTTTCCGGTTTCATATCAATTAGTCTACAACTTGTCTGGTCTGACTGCAAATAAAAATGATCCAAAAAAATCTACAAACGGCAATATTTGTTCGATTTTACCTGACCGGGGGAGGAATTTCAAAAGTCATTCAAAACCAAAATAATGAGTGTAAACACAGCCGGATGCAAGGCAGTTTTGAGCCGCCGCTCCAAGCGGCAACTGCCGGAAATGCTCCTTTTACGGAGTGAAGGTTATATCTTCGGAGAATTTTGAGGCGTTAAAAAATTACCTCTCTTGCAAAGCTATTGATAAGATCAGCTGTTTTGTTGCAGATTTCTGCTTATTGACGACAACCGGAAGGCTTTGGGCGACAAACCGTATTTTTGCTTGAACACCCGGCAGAAATGGCTGACATCTGTAAATCCGGTTTGCCTGGCTATTGATTTGATCTGACTGTAATCCGCAGTAAGCATTTGGGCGGCTATACGCAGACGCCAATCCAGCAGAAACTTTCCCGGCGATATACCGCACTCTTCGCTGAATTTACGCGTAAAATGTGCCCGGCTGTAACCGACTGCGGCCGTCAGTTCCGTTACATCGCAAAGCGTTTTATGCAGATTTTTCTGCTTCGTAGTAACGCAAATAAGCCCAGGTTAAATTTCTCGAAGTGTCGGCAGCAAGGATCTTATTGCTGGGATTGACTAACCGTGCCAATGTTCCGGTGGCATAATTTTGAGAGTAGGTGGTTCCAACCGCCCCGTTGCTGTTATGATACCCCAGATAACCATTGTAACAATAAAGTGCCCAATCGTATTGTCAGCTGAACAAAAAGTCGTAAGTTGTTGAATATCATGGCACCCGGAGCGGGGATCGACAAGCCGCGACAGCGGCGCAGAGCCTGAGTAACGCAAGCCCGGCAGGGCGAGTAACGCAAGGCAACCAATCCCACAACCGCTCTGTGGGACAAAAAATAAAGCCGCAAGTTTTTTTGAGTATTTCGGCATATCTTGTGCCTTGCTGTCGTCATCCACTCGGTCGAGTACAGTCGTACACTCCCTCGCTACTTCCTCGGCAAAACACAACCTATGCTCGAACTACTTCAAAAAAATGGTACCCGGAGCGGGGGCGATTACCGGATCTGTTTCAAGCTCAAAAATTGCTTATTTTGTTCATTTTACCCTCAAACTTGCACGTTATAGCACTTAATCAACTCAAATGCGACTTTACCAAAACGGGCCATTTATGGGGAATATTCCATCATAACGGGGAATAAATGGGGAAGATTCCGGATTTTAAGCACAAAAATGGCGGCTGGATTTTTTATCTTTCCCGCCATTCTGAAAGGCTTTTTGAGGCGAAAAACTTCAGAATTTCGCTGTGAAATAAATTTCTGAAAAACGCTTCACTTTGGTTCAGAAAAACTCAGAATATCCCATTTCAAAAGAATAATTTTTTAATTTCATAAATATTTTCCGGACGTCTATTTTTTCAAAAAATTGCGATTTATAAGAAATTTGCTTAAAAACGCTTGCTTTTGGACATCATTGCTTAAAAAAGTTTGATTATTTGTCAAAAGTGAAAAAATAATAACGTTTTTGTAAATATAAACACTGTAATAGTTAAAATTGATAGGTTCTGTCAGTTCGATATAATCATCATTTTCTTCCGGTTCTGCTCCGCATAACTTCAAAGCAGAGAAATTCCTTATATTTTCTTTCAAAGAATATTGCTTTTTTGAATATTTTGAAAAATCTTCATTTGGTGAAATTCTGCCAATGAAATAAATAAAATAATTCGGTCGCTGGGAATGTGCTTGAAAAATATAGCATTGAAGGGTTCTGATTTTAAAAGAGTCAACAAACTTTTGTAGTTCTTGCTGTTGTTCTGGATGAGTTTCTGTATATTCTGTTTTCGGAATCAACAGTCGGAAATCAGTTACTGTCGATTGATAAATTGGAACTCTTTTGTTTTCATAATCTTGGTAAAAAATCATCCCAATGCCCAAAGTAAAGAAAACAACAAGAAAAACACCGAACCATTTTAGAATTTTTAGGAAGCTCGTCATTTGTCCTCCCCTTTTGCCGTATTGATGGATTTTATCAGCATGACTCGGATTTGTGAACAGACATTGTCTAATTCCTGATAGTTTGCTTCATCAATATAATTTGTTTTTAAGAGAAGTTCCAGCCAGTAACTTGTTTCGTTGGCTTCTTTGAGGGCGATTTGAAGTTTTGCGATGAAATCCGGTTTTCCGTGGGCATATTGCGCTTCGTGAATGTTTGCTCCGATACTGGTTCCGGCTCTGCCGATTTGATTGGAAACGATCGTTTCGTGCTGACTTTTCAGGAATTTCACCAGATTGAGAATCTG
>JAFVQX010000106.1 GCA_017504585.1 Lentisphaeria bacterium | reverse complement strand
TGCCCGGGCACTGCTCCGTCACGGGGAATTACCTGATATATTGAGTATTGATAATTTGGACGGATATGAAAAAAATCCTGTTTTTGACTGCCCTTATTTTACGGCGATCGACCGCAATATGCGCCGGATATATGTTGATGCGGCCAAACTGCTGTTTGAGCTGGTCAGCCGCCGCGACACGCGTACTTTTTACATCAAAGTACCGTCCAAACTGATTATACGCAAAAGCATAAAACATATAAGAAAATAATGTTGCAAATATTTTAACCAATTTTATGGAGGGATCAAAAAATGAAGAAACACTTTACCTTGATTGAGCTGCTGGTTGTGATTGCCATCATTGCCATTCTGGCGGCAATGCTGCTGCCGGCACTTTCTGCCGCCCGCGAACGGGCGCGCAGTGCTGACTGTGCTTCCAGAGTCAAAACCATTGCCCTTTATATCCTTATGTATGCTGACAGCAATCAGGACTATATAACGATGTGTTCCGCCCGCGCCAAAGTGGAATATTCCAGCTGGGTGACCAATGCGTTCCCGCTGGTGCTGCGGGCTGAATTGGGTGTGCCCAATGCCGCGTGGGCAGATCTTACCGGCGGCAAGATCGAAGCTCTGAAATGCCCCAGCAATACGGGCGGATACGGGCTTTGCGGTTTGAACTACTGGATTTCAGGAGCCAATACCAAAACTGATCCCAGATACCCCGTCAGCCGGGTAGGCTCTTTTGAGATTCCTGCCAACGTGGTGCTGGTGCATTGTCACAGTTTCGGCTCAGACAGTTCGCTGGGCAAAACAGTCTCCCGGACTGATGAAGCGGGCACCTTTGACGGCAAACGCCACGCCGGTGCCTCCAATTACGCTATGGTCGATGGTCACGTCGAAACCCTGCGCCCCAACGAAGCGTTGTATGATGTCAATCCCTCCATCACCGGCAGATGGTACGATTACGCTTACTGAAAAAAAGGTTGTGTAATATGAAATTTTATTCTTTAACCCTCTCTGTTATTGCCCTTTCTTGGGGATTGAGTGCTGCATCCGGCGAAATTTCCATGCGTTTATCGGCATCTGCCCCCGAAAAAAAGGCGGTGAATGATTTTCGCACTGCTTACGAAAAAGTTACCGGCAAAACCTTTGAATCATCCCCGTACAAACTCTATGTCGGCAAAGCCGCCAGCCGCGCCAAGTGGTTCAAAAAGCCTGCCGATCTCAAAGCCGAAGAGTGGTGCATTGAAAGCAATGGCAATGAATTTGTCATTACCGGTGATCCCGCCGGGACGGTGTGGGGAATCTATGAATTTGTTGAAAAATATCTCGGATATCATTACCTTGCCGAAGATACCGACTATTTTGTAAAAAATCCTGCGTGGAAGCTCCCGGCAATCAAAGAACGGTTCAAGCCCGCTATCCGGATGCGCGAAATGTATGCGGCGTGGCCCGCCGTTACCGGCAGCTCCTACACTTTGCGCCGCAAGATCAACTGGGGCAATGGTTACGCCGAAACCCAGCCGATGTACGGATCCCCCGGCCGCTGTCACACCATTCCGCTTTATGCAAAAAAATTCCCCAAAGATGCCAAATTTGTGGATCCTGCCGGTAAAAATCACATCTGCAAAAGCAGTGCCAAAAACATTCAGTATACCATTGATGTATTGCGGGAATTCATCAAAGCCGACCGTGCCAAAAGCAAAGTTCCGCCGCTGGTTTACGACATCAGTCAGGATGACGGCGGCAGCGGTTACTGCACTTGCAGCGATTGCAAAAAGCTGATTGACGAAATCGGTATAAGCGGTATTTATATGAATTTTGTCAGCAAGGTTGCCGAAGGTATTGAAAAAGAATACCCCGATATTTACATCAATACTCTGGCTTATCACTACACCCAGGAGCCGCCCAAAAAGCCGCTCAAAGTCCATCCCAAAGTGATCGTGCAGAGCTGCAACAGCAATATCATATCGCCGCTTTTGCGGGATAAACCCAATGGCGAAGTGATGAAAAAGTGGGCGGAGCACGCCAGTTTACTTGCCATTTGGAGCTACTGGCGCACTTACGAAGGTTCCACGACCTACCCCTACACCCGCAACCGCAAAGAGATGCAGGAAGAAATGCAGTTCTGCCGCGATATCAATGTTTTCCGCTACTTTGCTGAAAACGAAAACAATATCGAACGCAGCTTTTATATGCTCCAATACTATCTGTTCAGCAAATTGGCAGTAAATCCGGATATTGATATAAATAAAGCTACTGATATTTTTATGAAAGGCTACTACGGCGCCGCCGCTGAGCCGATGAAAAAATATCTGGAATATCTGGAAAAACGTCAGGCGGCACGCATCTGGGTATCGGCAGCAACTTCTCTGACAATGGAATTTTTCCACGACAGTGAATTTTACACCCAAGTCAATGGTTATCTGGATGAAGCCGAAAAACTTGCCGCCAATGATCCGAGGAGTTTGCAGCACATCCATTGGGAACGCTTGCCGGTGGATGCATCGCTTTTGCGCAAACAATCGCAGTTCAAGCACCTTATCGCCGATAAAAATGCTCTGCTCCTGCGTTGGAAAAACAACAAGCAGGAATTTCTGGATCAGAAGTATGTACGCTGGCACAAAGTCGTACCCAAATCAGGTGCGCTCAATAAAATGAAAATGGATGAAGAAATTTATAAAGCGATGCCTTTTGTCATCCCGGAACAGTTCAAAGGCAAAAAGATCGTTGACCTGCACTGGATGGATTTCAGTCCGTGGAGCCAGTACAAAAACAATCTGGTGGATGACCCCGAAGCTGCCAGCGGCAAAGCCTGGGAAGTGGGCCGCAAGTTTGACCCGGCCCGTTGGAAAAAGCCCAAACACTATCTGCCCTTTGCTTTCGGAGTCTGGAACTCCACGGCTCCTGCCGCCAAACGACGGGTACTTGACCGCACGTTGGAACTCAAAGATATTCCGCAGGATGAAAAATATCATTGGATCAAAGTGGGCAAATTCCCGATGACCAAAGATACATTCCTGCACATCCACTGGTCGTGGACCATTGTCTGCTACTTCCGCAAAGCTATCACCGGGATCATTCAGGATACCCCCAAAGAGGTGTGGATGTCGGTCAAATTCACCGGCCCCACCTACGTCAAGGGCTCCACCAAGCCCGATAATGTTTATCTGGAACGAGTTATAGTTATTAACGAATAAGGAGTGTTAAAGAAATGAAACTCAAAACCTTTTCAGTAATAGCCGCTGCTGTGTTGGCAGGGTGCTGCTGGAGTGCTGCCGCCGGCGAAATTTCTATGCGGTTGAATGCCAGCCGTGCCGAAAGAAAGGCGGTAGAAGATTTTAAGATCGCCTACGAAAAAGTAACCGGGCAGAAGTTTGAAGCCTCCCCCTACAAACTTTATGTAGGCAAAGCCGCCAGCCGCGCCAAGTGGTTCAAGAAACCCGCAGATATGAAACCAGAAGAGTGGTGCATTGAAAGCAATGGCAATGAATTTGTCATTACCGGCGATGTAGCCGGCACCACTTGGGGGATTTATGAATTTATTGAAAAATACCTCAATTATCACTATCTGGCGCAGGATACCGACTACTTTGTC
>JAFVQX010000105.1 GCA_017504585.1 Lentisphaeria bacterium | reverse complement strand
TTCAGGCACTCTCTTTATCGGTATGATCCCCACCAGAAGCAAGTTCGGCAAAGGTGCCCCCGATGAACTTTCGTTTTACGCCGGCGAAGGCGAATGGGGCAAAGAAAATATCCGCATCCGCCGTTATCATATCCGGCAGGATGGATTTGTTTCGCTGAATTTCGGCATTGAGGGCGGTACTTTTGTTTCTCCCAAATTCACCTTCAAGGGCGGAAGATTGAGTCTTAACATTTCAACCGGTGCTTTCGGCGGATTTACTGCTGAATTGCGGGACGAAAACAACAACCCGATCCCCGGTTACACTTTTGAAGAAAGTCTGCCGGAAATCGGCGATGATCTTGCCATGATCGCCCGCTGGAAAAAACACGGTTCTGACTTGAGAAGCCTTGAAGGAAAAACTGTTCAGCTGGCAATCAAAGCGAGAAATGCGGATATTTACAGTATTGCATTTCTGCCTTATGAACCCGACCCGGAGTTTCCGTCGTACTTTGAACTTCGCCCCGATAAAAAAGTAGAAAAATGATCATGAATAATCTCAATTGTAAATCGGCAGATCTGGAAAGAATTTCGGAACATTTCCAATCACAGAATAAATCGCCCTGGATATGGCTCTTTATCGGGGATTCCATCACCCACGGAGCGGCACATACACACGGCTTCCGCTCTTTTCCGGAAATTTTTGCAGAGCGTATCCGCTGGGAATTGCTTTTACGCAAAGATTTGATAATCAATTCAGGCATCAGCGGCAGAACATGTTTCGACTTGCTCAATGACGGGTACGACCATCTTGTCCGCCGTCATCATGCGGAAGTGGTTTTTGTGCTGATCGGCACCAACGATATTGCCCGGTACAACGACAGCGGACTCTTCCGGCAGTACCTTACGGAACTGGTCGACCGGCTGCGTGCCGAAGGCAGTATACCCATTATGCAGACCTGCACGAGCGTGCTTAAAGTTGAGGATAACGAAGGTTATATACTGCGTTACAACCAACTGCCGCTTTATAATTCGATCATCCGTGAAATCGCTGAAGAAAAATCGATCATCCTTGTCGACCATGCGGCTCATTGGCAAAAGATCGCCGCCGATGAGCTGTCGCTGAAACGCCTGCTCGGTGAACCAATTCACCCCGGCGGGGCGGGACATCTGGAAATGGCAAAGGAGATTTTCCGCACTCTCGGAATTTACGATGCAGAATCCAACAGTGCCAATCCGTCAGGCACACCATATTCTTTACTTTGAGGATTTTACTATGAATGTAATGGAAATGTTTTCGCTCAAAGGCAAAGTTGCACTTGTGACCGGTGCCGGTAACCGTATCGGCTATGGAGCCCAATGTGCAGAGGCTCTTTACGAAGCCGGTGCCGAAGTTTACATTGCCTCACGCAATTTGGAGAAACTGAACGCTTTTGCCGAAAAATATCCCGGCATGAAAGTTATTCAGCTTGACCTTGAAGATGAAAATCAGGTAAAAAAAATCATTCCCGAAATCATTAAAAGATCCGGCCAGCTGGATATTCTGGTCAATAATGCCGTTGCCCGTACTGCTCTTGCCAAATGGGATTTGAATATGGCGGACTTTGACCGCAGTTTCCATGCCAATTCTTCGGCACTTTTTGTGCTTACGCGTATTGCGGCAGAAGCAATGAAATCAAAGGGCGGCAGTATAATCAATATAGCTTCCTATATGGGCATGTTGGGCCTTGACCATGCCAACTATGCCGGAACCGGAATGCAGACCGACAACATTGAGTGGCCCAGCCCGGCTTACCATTACGAAAAAGGCGGCATGATAAATTTTACCCGCTGGGCGGCAAGTGTGCTTGGCAGATACAATATCCGGGTAAATTCTGTATCGCTTATCGGGCTGGAACCGCTGGAGGGGGAACGCTCTCAATTCCAGAAACAGCATGCGGCAAGAACTCTGCTTGACCGTTGCTGCGGCCATGAAGATTTAAAAGGCGGCATCGTCTATCTGGCAAGCAAAGCATCCGATTTTGTTACCGGCACCAATCTTGTTATCGACGGAGGATATTCAGCAATATGAAATATTCCAAACTTATGCTTGGCACAGTGCAGTTCGGCATGGATTACGGAGTGGCAAACACTCACGGTCAGCCGTCGTATGACACGGTAAAAACCATTTTGAAAGAGGCTTATGACGGCGGTATCAATGCACTGGATACCGCCCCGGAATACGGCAGCAGCGAAGAAGTCATCGGCAAGGCTCTGCATGAACTCGGATTGAACGGCAGATTTAAAATCATTACCAAAATTCCGAAAATACCCGAAAATACCGATGTTGAAAGTTTTATTGAAAATTCGCTTTTAAAATCTTGTGAACGGCTGAAATGTGATGTTATTTCCGGAGCATTGATACATGTTGAAGCCGATGGTATCTATCTGGATATCTTAAAAAAGATGAAGCAGAAAGGGCTTATAGAGCAAGCCGGTATATCTTTGAATACCCTTGCATATAAGGATGATGGCGACAATGCTGATATATTGCAGATACCGTGCAGTATCCTTGACCATCGTTTTGACCATTGTTTCGGCAAAAGTGAACGGCATTGTTTTATTCGCGGAGCCTATCTGCAGGGGATGCTGCTGATGGCGGAAGAGCAGATTTTTGTCCGGGAGATCATTCCCATCCGCCGTAAACTTGAAGCACTCGGGATACCGATGAAAGAACTTGCCTTGCGTTATCTTTTTGCCAAAACCGGCAGCAAAAGTGTTTTGACCGGCGTGGAAACGGTTGAACAGCTGCGGGAAAATTTGCAGATAGCCCAGATGCCCCCTTTGCCGGAGGATATGCTCGAAAAGATCCATGAGATCGTCTTTCCGGAATTGGATGAAATTTGCGTATCGCCCTTTTTATGGGCAAAGTATAAGCAAGAGAGGCAATAAAAACAATAGTTGATGTTCCAGAAATTGTGAAGTAGAAGTATTAAACCATGGCTCTGTTGCCACCGTACTTTGATTTCTCACAAAATTCAGGACAAATAAAGGAATGAAAAATGCTGCGTTACCAGGAAAATAATGAATTGCATTTGGATTTTCACGGCACGACCAATACAACATTGGATTATGTCGCTGAAAATTACGGCGTTGACGCATTGAAAATGATTTTACGCAAAACAGGTCATGAGGTTTACAAATCTATCCGGGAGAAACTGGAAAAAGGCGACGCTTCGGAACTTATCGAACACCTGAACTGGTTTTTTTACCGGGAAAAAGGCAAATACGATTTGAGAGTTTCTGAAGATGAAATCATTTTTGAGGTCCTTGAATGTCCTGCTATCCGCCATCTGCGAAAACTCGGACTTGAACCTTCCGGACATGTCTGTTTGCAGACCGAATGTGTCAATGAAGGCATGTGCGAAGGAACTCCGTGGAAATCTTCACTTGAAATTATCAGCGAAGGTCATTGCATCCAAACTTTCAAAAAGGAAAAACAACAATGATACCCAGCGACCATTTTGTACGGTTTTACAATGAGGTTTTCAAGTTTCTTGACGAAAAAAACGGACTTGAAAAATACTATCTGCATATCAGTAAACATCAGGAACTGCATTGCCTTGAATTATTTACAGAAAAAGGTCTGCAGGGCGTTTACGAGTATTATCAGAAAATTTATAAAGAAGAAAATTGTCAGGGCAAAGTCGAACTTAACGGCCATGAACTGATTTTGCTGATGTCACGCTGTCCGAGTTTGTCAAAAGCCCTTGACAACGATGCGGGCGTCTGCAGCAAATACTGTCTGCACTGTCCCGGCTGGACGGTGCCTATCTACACCCGGGCGGGACTTTATCAGATCTTTGATACCATGGGGCTTGAAAAAGCTCAATGCTGCGAATGGATCTACGATGTCAAAGAACTTGCCATTGCCAAATACAATGAGCTTATCCAAAGCAGCCCCAAAGAAAATATCGTAACTAATTTTGAAGTTTGAACAGGTAATTTTTTCGGCTGCTCTTGAGTGCCTTACCTTTATGAAGTGATTTTTTGACAAAAAAGCCCTCCTGCTGTTGAAAACAAATTTTTGTTTGAGTATATTTTACGCAAGGAGGATGCTGTGTCGCATAAACTTTATAATCATATAGCTGAAGAGATTTGCCGCCGCATTGCAGCAGGGGATTATCCGGCGGGGAGCAAACTTGCCAGCCACCGGGATTTAAGTGCTGAATTCAAGGTTTCCAGCCGCACGATCTACAAGGCATTGGAAGAACTTAAAGCACGGGGAGTCTTTCGCCCCACGCCCCGTGGGAGTTTCATTACCGGCCATGGCTTCAAGGATGATAAAACTCAAGTTATAGCGGTGGTAACTCAGGCTAATGATTTTCTTACGCTGGAAAATGACCCGCTGAAACAGGAGATATTTTCGGCGGCAGCTCAAGCCGGTTACGAAACAGTCTTGGTGAAATTGAACCGCCAAAGTTTCAAAAGTCTGATAAGCTTTTATAATCAGAGTTTCTGCGGCGGCATGATCTTTATTTACAGTACCGGCTACTATTTGCCAAGTTACAGCGATCTTGTTTTTCAAGTACCTTATGTATGCACCAATTACATTCCCGGCATTGCCCGGCAGCACTATGTATGGCTGGATTGGCGGAAAAACTTTTTCAGAGACGTGGAGAAGCGGCTGGCAAACGGTTATTTGCGTATAGCAGTTGCTTGCAGTAATTGCGCAGGAAAATTGGCAAAAGAATATATGGATTGCTGGCAGGATATTTGCAACTATTTTAACATAAAAAACTTTTCGCCGGATATTGAATTTTTCACCCGCAAATTTATCGACAATATACCTTATTGGTTTGCTGACGATGCTGATTTCCCCGACTGTATATGGTGTTGCGAATTGCCATCCAAAGAACAGGATATGTACGACGCTTTGCAGCTGTTGGCAGAAAAATATCCCACGGTAAAAGTTTTCTGCGATATAAAATGGTCAAAGTTCGGCTTTGAGAACTGTGAATATTTTGGTCTGCACAATGATTTGCTCTATAAAAAACTTGGCAGTGCGGCTTGGGAAAAACTTATGCAGCAAAAGGAAAATATGTTGAAAAATACAGTAAAAAACAAGGAGATTGTATAATGAAAGAAAAAGCGAAATTCAAGTCAGTAGCACCCGGCCATGGTTGGGGGAAGCTGTTGAGCTTCACCCTTATTGAGCTCCTCGTAGTTATCGCCATTATTGCAATTTTAGCGGCAATGCTGCTGCCCGCACTTTCGGCGGCACGGGCAAGTGCCAAAGAAACCACTTGCATAAACAATCTGCGGCAGATCGGGCAATTTACCCAGATGTACGCCGATGATTTTGAAGGTCATGTGGTACGCGACCCTTATCAGGAACGCTGGGTGCTGATGTTCCGCAACCTTTACCCTGATCTGCTGACCAAAGATACCAGAGTTTTTACTTGCGGCAGCGATAACGAAATAAGATTTGATATGAGTTCTCCCCGCAGTTATTACCCCCCGAGCAGTTATGCTTTTAACCGTTCATTGAGCCATTTCGGGGTGAAGATCCTGGAAAAAGTCAAGCCCACGACCATCATGTTCTGCGATGCGGCACACCTCTGGACGGGCAGCGATCCCACTAATGGCTACTTTTATTTCCGCCGTGCCGTCACCAAGTCCCCCACCGGAAGCTGTCTGGCAAAGTGTCACCGGGAGGGCGGCAATTATATGTTTGGCGACATGCATGTAAGTCATGTACCTTACAGCAAATTTGCGTCCGGGGATTTGGGGCGGGATTATTTCCAGCCCAACAAAACTGCAAAAACAAGTTTGTAAATAATTTTTCTTATTATAAATTATAAAAAAGCAGAAAGGATTTTTTTATCATGAATTGCAAGATGCTGGCTGCGGCACTGGTCTGTTCGGCAGCAGTTACAACTCCGGCGGCGACTTTGAGTGTTTACCCTTATCCCGCGACTAAAGATATTGAGTCAAAATTGATCGTGCCGGATAAATTTGATGGCTGCAAAAAAGTAGTTTTGACCATCACTTCGCCTGACGGCAAGGTGGAAAAACACAATGTAACACTGGAAAGCGGCAAAGCCTTTTTCAACTGGAAAGCCGCCGGAACCGGCTACTATAAAATGGAACTTTCCGGCGACGGCATTACAGCGGTGCGGGAAGTTGCGGCAGTTTGGCGGAAAATGTATTTCTATGGCTGGGTAGTGCCTAAAACTCCTGAAGAAATGGCGAAAGTCCCGGTGCTTGGCTCCTGTGCCATCATCGTAGGCGGCAATGCTGGACTTTACGAAAAATACCGGCAGTACGGTATAACGCCGATAGCCTTTGTTTCGTTCCGGGTGCCCCAGATCAAACTCAATATCCCGGAGGATAAAATGGTCGATAAGATGGTCGCCAAGTGGAGCAAAGGTTTGGAAAAAGGTGCCGACGGTATCTGGATAGATGAACTTGGTCTTTACCCCAATTATTCCGGGTTGGCACGGAATAAAATTTTCTGCACAGCTTTGGCAAAAATGCGTAAACTTTACCCCCAAGCGATCATTATGGTCGCCAATGCCGGAACCACTTTGCGTGAACAGGCGGCGGTTTGCAAAAGCAACGGAATTATTCTCTGCCCCGAAGTTTATCCGGATTGCACCAGTGGGGTTTTCGGCACATTCAGCTTTGAAAAATATCTGGATGCCCGGATCAATGTTTTGCGGGAAACTGATATGCTTTTTGAACGCGGTTACAAACTCGGTACCACCGCTGCCGGTTACAATCGGGGTGCCGGGATCATTCTGCTGGGGTTGAACAACTGCTTCGGGGTAGTGGAAGAACCTTTTGTGCCTAAACTGGAAGGTTATATACGCTACCTTAAAAAGACTGCTCCCGAAATGGGCGGACTGGCTTTCTGGAGCAGTAACGGCGACCGGGATTATGCCGAAAAGTGTATACCTTTTACTTTGCAGAACGAACTTCTGGAACGCTATTATGTAAAGCCGGTGCTGCACTTGAACAACGCTTTTGCTGATCAATATACACCCAAAGTCAACAGCAAAGTTAAATTGATTTGCGAAGTTGCCAACATTGGCGGTATGCAGCTTTATAAACCATTTGCAGTCAAGGCTTTTGTTGTTGATCCTGCCGGAAAACGCACGCTGGCGGGCGAAGTCAAACTTCCCGGTATCGGGGTCGGAGTAAAAGAAGTTGAACTCGCTGACTCCAAAGAAAAAGTGGTCGAACATTGCGAAGGCAGCAACAAATATATTGTGACCCACCGCAAGGCAGCAGGTCTGAAACCGGGTTTGAAAGTCATCAACTCCGGCCGGATCACCACCACAATAGATTTTACGCCGGTTATCTCCGGCAATCACCGCATTGTTTTTGAATTGCAACCTCCCGATGGCGTAGAAGTTATCAACGGTTCGCTGGAACGGGATCTCTTTGTCCGGTAAGGTGATTGTATGCATTGGTCAAAAACAGCATTTATATTGGCATTGGCTCCGTTGCTGGCACCAGCCGTGGAGTTTGAGAGCGTAACTCACGACAAAACCACCGGCAAAACCACGGTCAAGTGGAGCAATGTCGATACCCAAAACGGCGTGGTGGTTTTCCGCAACGATCGCAGCATAACCGGCGATGAACACTTTTTTGCTGAAAAGCACATCTTCCCGGCGGGGGCAACTCAAGGCGTGATCTCTGCCGACGGCAGCGGTAAATTTTTCTACCGCCTTGCCGAATTGACCCCGTTCCGCCGGATATCCGGCAAGTTGTCAGCAGAAAAAAGCATTGAAGAGTTCGACCGCTCCACCCCGGCAACTGCGGAATATACTTTTGAACGCAAACAGTATGATGTGATTTTCAAGCTGACCCGACCAGCGGCAGAAAATGCGGCAAAGCTCCTTGTGCTGACTTGCCAGACTGCCGGTTCGGCGGTAAAAACAATTGCCGAAGCTCCGGCAGCCGCCGGAGAGATCGCCGTTGCCGTAGATAAACTGCAAAACTTTGCGGCGTTGGCTGTTGCGGATAGATTTGGCAAATATGCCATGCCGGAAACCTGGTATTTCTGCGGAAATCAGCCGGATATAAGCATAAATACATCCCCGCTTATTGCAAAAAATAAAGATGTTGCGTTAAGCGACCGCATTATGACTGTGGGCGAAAAATCCACCGTGAGTTTTACTTTCCGCAACAATGGCGGAGCATCCGGCAAAGTTACAGCAGTTGTAACTGCCACGGAGAACTCCGGCAGCAGTCAGGAGCTTTTGCGGCAGGATGCGGGCGAAGTTGCCCCCGGCGGCAAAAAAGTTATCAGTGTAGACTATACTCCACAAAAAGCGGGTAAAATAATTTTTGCTCTGGAGCTTCAAACTGCCAACGATGTTGATAAAACAAATAACCGCCTTACACTGGAACTTTATGCCACGCAACAAAAGATCTACTTTCTCTGGTACGGCGGCAATGTTATGGAACTGGAATACGCCAATTACGCTTCGGTACACGCCGACGATCTGGCGGAATTTACCCGCCGGGGCGGCAAAAACCTTGCCACCACCAGCCGGACGGAAAACAAGAGCGGCGAAGCTTACTATAATAGAGTAAAATCTTCCCGGGCAGTTGGTATGCAGCTCGATGAAATCGGCGGTAATCTGAAAGCCACCCGCTTTTTGCCTGCCATTGTGGACTTTGAAAAACGCCACCCGGAACTTTTGAGTGCGGTGTGGCACATAGGCAACAGCCCCCAGAAAGAAGTTATAGAGGCATTGAAAAAGCGGCAGATCGATTTGATAATGCCGGAAATTTACTTTACTGACGGTACTGCCAAAGAACGTGCCAAAGCTCTGAAAAGTTTGCGTGGCCGTTTGGAAAAACTGCGTAAAACCGGCGTGGCTGAATATATGCTCATCGGGCTGGGCACCCACCGTAACTATCTGGGCTGGGGCGGCTCGCCGGCTAAACATGCGGAGTTTATTGAAGAGCAAATCAAACTGGTACGGGAAATCCTGCCCATGACTCCGGGCATAGCCTTTTATTCCAGTGACGCCGATGCTGAGTTGTTGAAAAAAGTTGACCAAATGTGTAAAAAATATTTTCTTGAAAACGAAAGGTGATCTATTATGAATAAAAAAATGATTTTGGTTGGTTTGATCGCATTTTCTGCAGCACTTTACGCTCCCGCGGCTGAACGCACTGTGGAGATGGATTTTTCCATAGCGCCCGAAAAAATCAATGTTAAACGCTCTGTGACCAATGCCAAACGCAAAAACGAACGGGTGGAGTATATGCTGACCATCCCCGAAACGGCGGGCAAAGATTTTACTTTTCAGTGCAAACTTATCCCCATAAGGTTCAAGGCTTACGCCGGAGTTGCAGTAGGTATCGGCAGCGACAAGATCGCCGCCCGGCAGCTTAAAGTGCAGCTGCGTCTGGGTGACAAAAACCGCTCCCAGCTCTCCTTCGGTTCCGGAGTACGGCATGCGGCTTTGCTGAAACCCATTGCCGGAATCAAGGTCGAAACGCTGAATATAACCATAAAATATCACGCCGACAGCAATTCCACCAGCGTTGCCGTAGCCAATACCCAAGGCAAAACTATTATGGCAAAGGAGAATATCCCGCTGAAATCCAATGGATTTTCTGCCAACAATATCATTGTCAGCGTGACCGATCAGGTCGGTGCCGGTGAGTCTTACCTTTCTTACGACGCCGCCAAACAGTATTTGAGCGGCAAAAGCTACACCAACGCTAAATTTTTCAGCACCTTTGCTGTCGACGATGTAAAAATCGTTTATACCGAGTGATCAGAGCAATATTACCCCAAGGCATTGCCGGAGAAATAAATCCGGCAGTGCCTTTTTTATTTTCCGCATACGCGGGCTGTACGGTAGATGACGGCGGGGGGATATGAGATAGTATGGGAATGTATGGGGGAGTATGGGAATATTGCCGCTGATTGGTGCAATATGGTGCGTGGCAACTGGCGATTACAACCAACGCACATGCTTTAACACTTAATTTAAAACAAATTGGAATTGCTTTTATTACCTGTAATAAAAGCAATTCCGGCGAAAGTTTTTGGAAGTTGGGGTTCCGCCGTCGCCCAAGGCTATGGCGGGACAAGGCGGGAAGAGAACCTTTTTTCAAAAAGGTTTCTTCCCCGCAAAACACTTGCACAAACCTTATTTTTCTTCAGCCTTGCGTTTTTCGGCGTAGGCTAAATAGCGGTTATAGAGGTGGCCTGCACCGGGGTAGCAGGAGTCGGGGCTCATAAAGTGCGGCAGTTCGAAGGAGATGATCTTGGTGCAGTACTTTTCGGCGATTTCCAGTTTGCACTTGAGTTTGGCAAATTCGATGGGCGGGAATCTCCAGGGCATATCCCGGTCGAAGGTTTCCAGATTGCTCCAGTATTGGACGCCGTATTTCTGGGTCATTTCGTACATGCCTGCCATATATCTGTCAAGTTCGTTGAATTGCACATGGCCATCCATGGGGGCGTAGGCATCGATCAAGCCTTCCATATCATTGAGGATATAGTCAAAATGCTTGGCGTGGACTTCCGGACTGATGGGTATTTCTTTGCTCCACTTTGACCCGGCGTAGCGGGGCGAAACCATGATGGGGCGGGTTTTGTCAAACTTTTTGATTTCTTTGCAGAGGGGCTTCCAGATCTGGGTCTGGTGAAAGCCCATGGAGCCTTCGTGGCTCATGTACCAGCCGTACCAGGCGGGGTGGTTGCCGTAACGCTCGTTGAGTTCGTGGATCAAATCGATATTGATCGCCACTTCGTTTGACCAGTCGTTCAGCCGCCAGTAGCGGTAGGTATCAAACATACCCATATAGATTTTCACATTGTACTTGGCACCCAAGTCGAGGAACAGCTGTACCATATCCATTTCGGGACAGAGGGTGCATTTCATAACTTTGCTGTCAAACATCATGGAGTCGTTCCAGCCTACGCGGATGATGTAGGCTTCGTCCACGCCGTTGGCCTGATAACGGGCAAATTCCCGTTCCCAGACATCGGGGGTCCAGTTGTTGGAAGGTATATCGCAGGATATACCGTCAAGAAAAGTTCCGCTGATAGGTAAAAATGCCATAGTTTACTCCTTTGTTTTTTATATTAAGGGTTTATGTTGTCAGCCTTGGACACAATACAGGTTTTATGCAATGTTCTACCGGAATATTTGATCCGGTCAGGCGGTTGACCAGCAGACTCATTGCCGCTTCGCCCAATGCCTCAAATGGCTGGGCGATGGTGGTCAAGCCGATTTCATCGGCAACAGTTATATTATCAAAGCCGCATATTTTTATTTCTTTACCGATCAATCCGGCTTTGCCTGCCCGGCAGAGTTCGGCGTAAAGCCTTAATGCCGAACGGTCGGTGTTGCAGAATACTCCCACCGGAAAAGGCCCGGCAAGGATCATGGATAAGACTTCGTCGATAACGCTTTCCAGAATTTCGTCGCTCAAATGGGCAAAGTGTCTTGCTTCAAAACCGGCGTGGTTGATATGTTCGACAAAACTGCGGCAGCGTTCCTGCCGCTGCCAGGAGCGTGTGGCATATTCATACAAAAAACGGACGCACTTTTTTTGCAGCAAATGCTCTGCGGCTAACGCACCACCGGCATAATTGTCGATCATCACACTTTCCACATTGCCGGATTTGATGGGCGTTCTGGCGTTTGCCACTACGATCTGACAGGATTGGGGCAAGAGCCGGCTGACTTCTTCCGGCAGCGAGTCGCCGGAAGTTTCAAACGGCAGATAGGTTATCACACCGGCATTGCGGGTGTTGCGCAAAGTTTGAGCAAATTCGCTGTACTCGACTCTCCGCCGTTCATTATATATATTATAAGCAAAACCGTGCTGATTTGCCACATTGCACATGCCTTTGAGCATGGCACAAATCAACTCGTCCTGATGAAAGGGCAGAAATATCCCGATCGCCGGACTGGCACCTTTGGCAAGCAGACTTGCCGCCTGATTGCGGCGGTAACCCATTTCGGCAGCAGTTTTGCGGACGATTTCCAGAGTCTTTGCCGCCACCTTCTGATCGGGGTGGGGATTCAACGCCCGGGAAACTACTGCCCGGGAAAATCCGGTACGGTCGGCTATATCCTGTAAAGTTACCATGTTTTTTGCTTCCGTTTAGCAATCGGTTGTGTTTATGCTTGACTATAATATACACGGCGTAAAAAAAATGTCAAGGCTGTTTTTCAAAAATAAAATTAAAAAATTTTCAACTTGACTCTTGACAAAGAGTTAAAAATGTGGTATAATAATTGAATGCGAAAGATTATTATTTTTTAACAACTTTCACAACCGGTTGTGAAAAAAGATTGTATATTATGGGGAATTTGAACAAACCAGCAATGGCAGCTGCCGCTTTATCCGTCGGAGCAGTTGTTGTATCAGCCGAAATCGTTGACTGGAACTCCTGGCAGCTTATAGATGATGAGCGTGTGACAAACCAGTTTGCAGCAGCCATGACTTTGCAGGACAATGCAAGCAGCCAGACGGTTACGATCCCGCCGGAAGGGGTGGATCTTAATAAGGTACTGAATAAAAAGCCGCAAGTCGGGTATCAGGTGATCCTGACAAAAAAAGTCAATGCGGCAAAAGATACCACCGTCAAGCTGGGTATGGGGGTGGATTGGTGGTTTGAAGTTTATTGCAATAACAAAATCGTTTACTCAACTTACCGCTCCGGCGGCAATGTCGATTACCCCTATACAGCAAAAGATCATATTTTTGCTTTGGATCTGCACAAAGGCGAAAATCTGGTGACGATTTATCTGAAAAGCGGTGCCAACAGCTTTACTGCGGCAATTCAGGAGATGCCCGCCGATACCCCCGCCGGGTGCGTATCACGCATGAACGAAAACGCGGTCCATCTGCCCGACACATTCAAGCTGCGGCAAGGGCCGTGGCTGCTGGAACCGGCTCCCGGAGCGATCACGGCGGCATTTCTGACCGATGGCAATATGGGTGCCGGAGTGGAATACCGTTTGGCAGGCAGTCAGGAGTGGACACAATGCTGGCACACCATCGGCGGAATATTGCACGATGCAGCGGATCTGCACCGCATCCGGTTGACCGGACTGGTTCCGGGCAAAGTTTACGAATACCGGGTGTTGATAGCTTTGGACGAAAAAAATTATAAAGCTCTTGATACATATAAATTTACTGCACCGCCGGCAGAGTGTGGCGAATTTGAATTTTTTGCCACATCCGATACCCAGTTCGGCGACGCAAAACGGGGGAGATTGCTTGCCGGGTGGAAAGAGCTGCTGGAGAAAGCCAGCTTGCAGATATCCATTGGCGACCTGACCAGCATTTACGATGATTTTGATGCCATGCTTTTCGGTGGATATTTTAACTGGCAATCGACTGAAGTCTATCACGGCAAACCTTTTGCTGCGGTGCGGGGCAATCACGAATTGCGGGGCAAAGAGCGTGCCCGGTGGTTTGATCTGGTGGGACCAGCCAGCGGCAAAGGCTACTACTCATTTTCTTACGGCAAAGTCTGCTTTGTGGCGTTGGATTGCTGGGGCGAGGAAGAGGATTACCAGTCGCGTCCACTGGTGGGCAATGCTGTTAAAAGTTATCTGGAAGAACAGCGCAAGTGGGTGGAAAAACTGGTGAAATCCCCGGAATACCGCAATGCTCAATACCGTATAATCATGGCACATTCGGCACCCTACGCAGTGGACCTTAATAGAGAAATATGCAAGGTCGCCAACTATATAGCCGAACCATTATTCAAGGCATCTTTGAGCGGCGAAGCACAAATCCACCTTTATCTGGCAGGACATGTGCATGTTTACCGCCGAACCGTCCCCGGAACGAATAGAGTTTACGCCACTACTCCGGTTACGGAAAATCAGGTGCTTACATGGGAGAATTTCAACTTCCCCATACTGATTTTTGATGGGCCGGGGCACAATAACGGGCTTGAAGTTTCGGCATCCACCGTAAAAGTTACGCCGGAAGGGCTGGAAGTAAAGAGTTTTGACGAACAGAGCCGCTGTTTTGATTATTTTACCGTGGATAAAAATGGCAAGCTGTGCGAGATCGACGCACCATACAAAAAATCAATTCTGAAGTTATATGAATTTTAGGTGACTGTTGATAGAGTATATTCAAGAAAAATAAACAATGCAAAAAAGGAGGTTTATAATGAAGAAAATTTCAAACAACAAATGTTCATCAGGTGCATTACTGAGTAATGCACCCGCTTGCAAGCGGCGTTTTACTTTAATCGAACTCTTGGTAGTCATTGCCATCATTGCCATTCTGGCGGCGATGCTTTTGCCCGCATTGTCGGCTGCCCGGGAGCGTGCCCGTGCGGCGGATTGCTCCAGTAAGCTGAAAAGCCTGATCCTCTATGCCAATATGTATGCCGATGAAAACAATGACTTTTACTTCGGCTTCAAGGTCGGTGACGCTTACTGGTGTTTGAGCAGCGCTCACCCATTCGGGGCTTTTATGGGTAATAAATGGGTTCGCTCCGGAGTTTTCTCAGCCAACCAAAGCGGCGGACCTTTTGACTGTCCTTCCAATGATGCGGGGCGTAATACTCCCACCAACTATGCGGATTATGGCTATAATGCCCATTTGAACTCCTACGCCAAGCCCGGTTCTTATATAGCTTTGCCCCGGACGGCGGCTGATAATCCCTCCGAATTGCTGATTTTTGCCGATGCCTTGCTGAAAGGCTCCGATTTGGGAGCAAACAACTATAACTGGGCTACTTCGTGGGGCGGCAACGGCACCCCCAAAGGCGACTACAAAGGCCAAGGCATGTGGTTTGGACACAGCAAACTGGCAAATGTGGCATTTTCTGACGGACATGTGGAAAGCAAAAGCTACGAAAGCATGGACGATAAATATTTTTACACCCAGCATTGATAATCAACGAAATATTTGAAATAATTTAAAATAAAAAGGAGAAAATCATGAAAAGTAAACAGCTCTTTTTTGCCGCCGTTTGTGCCGGTCTGGCAATCAATGTATGTGCCGCTCCCACGCTGCCAACTGCCTGGAGCCCCGCCCGGGCAACCTTTACTGTTGCCGATGGCGTGATTTCCATTAAAACCAACGACAAAGCCCGTACGCCCGGGATCAACGGTACTTTCCGCAATCTGGAGCCTCTGCGGTACAAGGTCAGTTTTCAGGTCAAAGGTCAGGGCAAAGTGCAGGCGGCTTTGAACAGCGGCGGGATCGCTTACAGCAAAACGGTCAAACTTACCGAGCAGTGGCAGAGTATAGAGATGACCTATTTCCCCAAAGGGAAAAATATGATTTTGATGATCTATTCGGCAATTACCAATGCTTCGGAGTTTCAGGTCAAAGATGTTGCCATAGCTCCCTGCGAAGTGCCGGAACTTGCCGATGCGGATATTGTTTCCAAGCTCTTTCTGCCCGCTGATTTTCCCGGCGAAAACGGCAAACTTTACAACAAAAAAGATTCTGCTGCCGGCAAAGCTGCCTGGGGCAAACGCTGGTACAATGTTATGAAACTGCCGGTGCCGGCAAATTCCAAACCGCTTTACTACTATATCCACGCCCAGAAAACCGGCGAAGACAAGTGTGCAGTAAATCTGCGTACCGGCTCACAAAATGTTTACAGTGGAGCTATTACCGTACCTGCCAATCAGTGGCAGTGGGTCAAGGTGGGGCCGGTCAAGGCGGTGGCGGTCTATCCTGAATTTTACATCAACTACTCCGCAGCCGATCCCAAAACGGTCATCTGGGTGGATAAAGTGGTGCTTTCCACCAATCCGGCTATGACCGATGCCGACTTGGATAAAGCCGAATAAGAACACTCTGCTGCCAATATCAGAATTAAAAAAAACTTGAAGGGGCTGTTGCAAAACTGTTGATGTCGTTTGCCAACAGCAACAAGGGCGGTCAGCCCCGCGAGCGGATGTGAGAGCAGTTTGCAGGATAAATTCCTGCAAACCCGAGGCAGCATGCTGCGAGGTCGAACGGAGTCGAGCGAAGCCATCCGGCGTTTGAGGACGATTTTGAGCTTGCTCAAAATCGCTTAAGGGGGCGGCAGCCCCCGCCGTTAATTAAAAATCGTGAGGAACTACGCTGGATGTTGCTGCCCAATGAGCAAGGGTGGTCACGGAGGGGAAAGCAATCCCCTCCGTGGTTGTGCGGCAGATATGATATTGCTGCAAATAAAAGTGTGCCGCACATCACTCTCCTTTTTATATTGCTCAAAAATATTGTGCCTTTTGAACTTAAATAATATAATACATGGATATTGCAAAATTTCAGGTTTTGTAACATCCTCAATAAAAGGTTTGGGAAAAAGGGGTGGAGTTCGGTCTTTTTCCCCTCCTCAAGTCCTGTCCTTTATAAACAAGAGAGTTTGAAAAATGAAAAAATTTTTACTTTGGGCGGCACTTTGTGCTTGCTCCTGGGCGGCTTTTGCCGCAAACAATGGATTTGTCGCAGTGGGCAAGGCCTCCGGCAAGGTGGTCATTGATGGCAAACTGGATGATCCTGCGTGGCAGAACAGCATCAGCCTGACCCCGTTTATCTTGCAGAAGCAGAACCGTTTTGCCACCGAGCAGACTGTTGCCAAGCTTTTGTGGGATGAGGAAAATCTGTATGTGGCGTTCCGCTGCTACGACCGGGCTCTTGACCCGGTAAACAACCGGATGCCGGACTTTAAGGCGGCGGTCAGGAACAATGATACTGATAAAATCTTCAACGACGATTGCATTGTTCTGATTTTGCTCCGCAACGGCAGAAGCTATGAGTTTGTCATCAATGCCAACGGTGCGGTGGTGGATGCTGCCGGAGAGGCAAAAAGTATCTGGAAAAGCCGCGATCACCGGTGGAACAGCAATATCCAGGTCAAAATCGACCGTTTTGAACGCACCGCATTGGCTAATTGGAGCGTGGAAGCGGCGATCCCGTGGTCAAGTCTGGGCGGCAAGCCCCAAAGCTCCGACCAGTGGGGTCTGGTGACCGGGAGATTTCAGAAGGGAGCTAAAGAAACCAGCTCGTTTCAGATCATCAGCGAAGGTATGCACGCGGCCAGTACGGCGGGAAAACTCAAATTCATCAAGCAGATTATTCCATGCTGCGAGCCGCAGAAAGTGCCGCTGTTTACCCCCGGCAAAAATATCTGGGATTTTAAAACTTCCGGCAAAGATTTTCTGCAAATCACCGGCAAAGTCAAGTTCGACCGCCAAAAGGTGCAGTATTGCCGCACCCGGGGCAAAAAAGCTCTGCTTCAGCTGCCGGTGGAACTGGCGGGCAACGGCGAATTTGCTTTCAGCTGGAGCGTGGAAGATCCTGCCAGCTTTACGGAGTATTTGCGGTCGCCGGAATACAAATTCCGGGTCAGCGCCAGTATGCTCAAACACAATTTCAAGAACTCGGCTTTGCTGGTCAACGGCGTGAAAGCCGGGGCAACGGCGGTGCTTTCCAGCGGATTGAATTCTCTGGAACTTAAAGGCCCTGCCAATGGCGGAACAATTACGGTGGGCGAACAGAAAATCACACTTCCGGACAACGGCAAACTCAATTTGCTGCTGGAAGACTCCATGATCTGGCCCAACTGGCTTGCCGAAGGCGTTTATATAAATAAAGGTGCCATCCAGCAAATCCTTTTCATTCCCCAGGGGGTGAAAGGTTTTACCTTGAACGATTACACCATAAACTTTGATTTGCCCGAAGGTTTTGAGCTGCCGGGTGCCTCCGGCTACTACAAAAAGTGGCAGTTGGAGTGCAAAAAATCTGGTGTTGTGGAATATGGTAAACAAAAGTACAACCGCTATGCAATAACGGTCAAAAACCAGGTCAGGCACAATACCAAACTCCGCAAACACGAATTTATTGCGGTGTTGGTCAAAGCTCCGGAAGAGTTTTCTGCACCGGAAACCATGCTTTATTACCATGTGTCAAGTGCCCAAGCCAATATCAGGGAAATGCCCATTCCGGTCAAGGTCAAGCTGTTGGAAAAACTCAACGGCAAGCAGCCGGAAAATCTTTTGATCGAACTCTGGGCAGGCTGGCTGGGCAGTCTGGATGATGCGAAACTTTACCGGCACTTCGGCGACCTCTTCAAAACTGCCGGAGTCAACGAAACCAACGGTTTGAACAATCGCTATCCGGGGATCCGCCACTTCCGTTTGATAAGTTTTCAGGATTGGAACTTTCCTTGTGCCGACTATCTGGCAAAGCATCCTGAACACAAGATGGTGCAAGTTTACAGCAAGGTCAGCTCCCCCATGGTGTGCAGTACGGCACTGGTCAAAGAGCCTGAATTTGAAAAGTTTTTCCGCGACCGGCTCCCCGCATGGCACAAAAAGTGGAATCACCCCCACAACATCCATTGGGACTACGAACACCGGGTGTTTGAAACCTATCTGGCATGTTTCTGCGACCGCTGTTTGAAAGATTTCCAAGCCTTTGCCAAACTTGCCGACAAGCCCACGGCGGAACTTATCAAAAAATCTTACAGCAAAGAGTGGACACGCTATATGAATCTGCGCATGGCAGAAGTTTCCGCCTTGTTCCACCGCTCCATAAAAGCGGTGCTGCCGGGCGTGGATTACAGTATTTATTCGGCGTATCAGAGTGAAAGCAGCAAATTTTATTACGGTTTGGATTGGAACTTGCTCCACGGCAACGTGGGTATAGCTTCCTGCGGCTACTCCCGGAATGTGCCGGAATTGGAAGCCACCCGCAAGGCAGTGAAAACTACTCCGCTGATGCTGGGCGAACTGATTTACCCCTACCGGGAAACTGAACGCATGGCACCGCAGTTTGCTTCGGCGGCAAACCTGATGCGCCGGGCGTGCGATGCCACTAAAGGTATCTTGATCTACGAATACCCCACCTTGGATGGCAGAAGTTTTGAAGCAATGGCAGATGTCAGCCGGATAATGAGCGATTACGAAGAATTTTTCGTAACCGGCGACCGTTGCAGCGACCGGATCGCGATCAAAGGTTTTGATCAGGCGGATTACGAAATTTTGCGGAACAAAAAAGGCGATTTGCTGGTAATAGTAATGAACCCGGCCCAAGGCGACCGCAAGTTCAGCTTTACTCTTAAAGGCGATCAGCCCAAGAGCATAACCGATGCTCAAACCAGCCAGGCAGTAAATGGCAAAACTGTAAGCGGCACCATAAAAGCCACCAAATTCCGGGCATTCGCAGTAAAATACTGAAAAACGCTTGAAGCAAACAACGGCATGGAATAAAAACTCCATGCCGTTTTTTTATGCCTGAAAATATATTTTAGACAACTTTCCGGATTGGAGATATTGAAAATTTATTGCCTTGGCTGTATAATGCTTTCAGGCGATTTGTTTGGAAGCATTTTTTTATGACAGAAACTGAAAAATCAAAGTATAATTTACGGCGGGATTTGATTTACCAGGAGCTTTATGATTTGGTTGTCAACTCTCTACCCGGCACCCGCCTGCCCAGCGAAAACGCTCTTGCCGCCAAATTCAAAGTTGCCCGCATGACAGTAGCGTGGGCGTTTAAGAAGCTGGAAAGAGAGAATCTTATTGAACGGCGCAAAGGCAGCGGTTCTTTTGTTAAAGGTGTGCGTACAGTCACCTACTTTCTGCCCACTATGGACTGCCTGACCCGGCAGGATGGCAACGGAGCCATTCACCGGCAAATCATGCAAGGCTTGATGCGTGGAACAGAAAATTTACAACTGCGGTTTGAAACTATGGTTCCGTGCCTGGAAAATAACCGTTTTAAGTACACCTCATGCTTGATGACTTCGCTCAATTCCGGAGCACTGGTGGTGTTGATCCATTGGTTTAGCGAGATGTTCCACATATTAGCCGAAAAGCGTATCCGTACCGCCGTAGTGAGCAATCAGGAAAATTGCCGGGGCTTTAAGCAATACATGGCAGACTGGTTCGTTTGTGAAGCCAACCGACGCTCCACCGTAAGAAAAGTTTTGAAAATATTGCAGGCAAAAGCCTGCCGCAAGATCGCCATAACCAACCTTTACCCGGAAGATAGACATCACCCGATAACCGAAACTTATCTGGAATACATACAAGAGAAATCCGGTATGCCCGTAATTATAAATCTGCCGAAACTGCTGCTGGCTCCATGTCAATCGAGGAGTATATTGCAAAGCCATTTACAGGCAGCTTACGAAAAAGAGAAGTTTGACGCATTGCTTATCAATACCGGTCAAATGTTTTTGGGTAAAAATATCAATGAGTATTGCGGTTTGCCGGAAAGTGTGCGGATTTTTGGAGTGAATATTCAAAAAGAGCAGGTATTGCTGGAAAATCCTTTCCCTTATTGTTATGCACCTTACGAAAAAATGGGGGAAGATGCTGTGGAGTTATTGGCGCTCTCCACCCGGCAGGGCATATGCCGGAAATACGATTATATTTTTGAGAATATAAACTTATTGTGAATAGAAACTGATTATGGAAATCTTAAATTGCAGGAGAGTTATTATGAAAAAAATCCAACTCTTTACTTTGATCGAACTCTTGGTCGTGATCGCAATAATAGCCATTCTGGCGGCAATGCTTTTGCCCGCATTGTCTGCGGCACGGGCACGAGCCAATGCCGCAAGCTGCTTGAGTAATCTTAAACAGTTGGGACTGGCTTATCAGCAGTACAGCATCGACAGTAAAGGCTGGCTGCTGCCGTCCTCGCAGAATGGAAATACTTCAACCATGTGGCTGTATACCATTCGTGATATGATCTATGGCGATGAAAATAAAAAAGGCAGTCCGGCATACGCCGGAGAAAATACTTATGCGGTCTTCCGCTGTCCGGGCGAAGCTGTCGGTTTCGGTCTGGACGGCAACGGATTTTATGCTTATGCTCATTACGCCCATAATGCCCGCGGCTGCGGTCAACCCAAGGCGGATGGCACATGGAATTACCGACCCCGCAATGAAGCAAAATTACTTGCTCCTGACCGGGCAACTGTTTTTGTAGATAACGCCCGGAAGAATGCTTACAGCGTAGATTATACCAATTCAACATATATAGCCTACCGTCATGGCGGAACGCCTTTTGATGAGGTGGTCAGTAAAAAAGATGTTACATCTCCGGGCAGTGTGACCAATGTGGTATACTACGCCGGAAATGCTGCGGAAATCGACCATAAAGCCATTTACGGCACATTCTGGCTTTGTGAAGGTATAACCTATATGGATAAAGTTCAAGTGATTACCGATCCGGCAAACTGAAAATAACATGCACCGGATCGCTCTTTTGAGTTTTTTCTCCAGCTTTTGAAATAAAAAACTCATTGATTTTATTTGCATAACCTCTTATGGGGTTATATATTCTCTTTGAATAACTTATTAAATATATACAAATGTGGAGGATCTTTTATGAAAAACATTTTTACAGCTTTGCTGGCAGGCTCGCTCTTTGCCGCCGGATTTACTGCCGGAGCGCAGTCGGTCAAATTTGTTGATGAAGTCAGCTCCTGGAAGCAATCCAAGGTCGCTTGCGAAAAAGCCGGTGATAACCTCCGGATCAATGTTGTTGCCAATGCCCGGGGCAACTATGGGCAGTTCTGGAAATATATACCGCCGGTACCCAATGGTAAATACATACAAGTCAAAGTCGATGCTATGGAAAACTCCGGAGCTTTCTGCTGGGTGCAAAGTCCCAGCAGTTCGGTCAAACGCTCTTTCGGGGTACTGTTTGCCGGAATCAATACTTTTGCTCCTCAAGTCAAAACCTCATTTGCCTGGTCGTTCAATCTGAACGGGGCGGGCAAAAATGTGGGTTCGTGGATAACTTTCAACAGCTATGATATATCCGCCGCCCCCGAAAACAGTCTGGTAGCACTTAAAGAGCCTGCCGAGGGGGCTTTGAAGGTGGGCG